>JBAYOU010000026.1:0-10246 GCA_041678065.1 Parvibaculum sp.
GCAGCCCGTGCAAAAGTGCGGATGATCGAGGAAGTCTGCGACACGCATTTTGAAGCGATCAATTGGGGCTTGGGCGAGATCACCTATTTCCAGCGCGCAACGGGCGCCAAGGCAGATGAGATGCGCGAGCTGGCAGGCCAGCAGATCGCGCGGCTTCACCGCTGGCTCGGCGCGCAGCTTGGCAATGCCGACTGGTTCAATGGCGAGAACTTCGGCTGGGGCGACCTCTCCGTCATCCCATACATAAACGGCGCGGCGGGTTTCGGCTTCGCACCCGATGCAGCCGCACCTCTCGGCAAGTGGATGGCGCGAGCCAATGCGCGACCTTCCGTAGCGCAGACAGCGCAGGAAGCCGTTGCCAGCATTACCGACATGCAGAACGTGGCGAATGTAGTGAAGATGGGGCTCTTCAAACGCGAATATCGCGATCATCGTCTCGAATGGATGATGAAAAGCGGCGGTGTGGAGATCGTGCTCGACGGGCTGCGTAACAACAACATCCGCTTTGCCCATGAATTCGATCAGGAGACACCCGCATGACCGCCAATGCCAGCTCCATCATTCTGCATCAATATGACATCTCGCCCTTCTCGGAGAAGGTGCGTGTCGTGCTCGGCATCAAGGGGCTTGAATGGTATGCCTGTGACCAGCCTGTCATCATGCCGAAACCTGACCTGACCGCGCTCACCGGCGGCTATCGAAAGATCCCGGTCATGCAGATCGGCGCGGATATATATTGCGACACGCAGCTTATCATCCGCGAGTTGGAACGTCGCTTCCCCACTCCCACTCTCTTTCCGGCGGGGGACAAAGGGATCGCTTGGGGCGTTTCCATGTGGGCGGACCGTGTTTTCTTTCAGGCCGCCGTTGCCATCATCTTTGGCGGCGGCACACCGCTGGCGGATGAAGCCTTCATCAAAGACCGCGAAAAGCTGACAGGCCGACCGTTTGACGTGAAGGGAATGGCGGCAGCGGCACCCATGATGGCAGAACAATTCCGCGCACAGCTTGGCTGGCTCGAAGAACAGCTTGCCGGCGGCAGCGCCTTCCTCACAGGTGATAAACCCGGCCTCGCCGATGCCTCAGCCTATTACAATCTCGCCTTCACCCGCGTTGCGAGCCCGAGCGGCGTGAAGCTCATCGAAGCTTTCCCCGGTGTTCTCGCCTGGGAAAAGCGCGTAAGGGAAATTGGCCACGGCAAGCGCCATGAGATTTCGCGCGACGCAGCACTCGACATTGCGCGTGACACAACAAGCACCGAACAGGTAAAGGCTGATCCCGGCGAGCCGAATAGCCTGAAGCCCGGCGACAATATCTCCATGATGGCGGATGATTATGGCCGCGACCCGATTGCGGGCGAACTCGTCTCCTCCTCCGCGCAGCACATAGCGATAAGGCGCGAAGACCCGCGTATCGGCGAAGTCGTGGTTCATTTCCCGCGCGCGGGCTTCCTCGTCATCAAATCCTGAGAGCCCGCATGCTTCCTGAACTCGGCACCATTGAAGGCTTTTATGGCATCCCCTGGGACTGGGAAGCGCGCGCAGCGCATGTCTCCGCCTTCGCGCCGCATGGCTATCGCTTCTATCTCTATGCGCCGAAATCCGATCCCTTTCTGCGCCGCCGCTGGAGCGAGCCGCACCCGCAAGCGGAACAAGATGCGCTGAAAAAACTCGCCGATCATTGCCGCGCGGAAGGCGTTCGCTTCGGTGTGGGATTGAGCCCTTACGAGCTTTATCTCGATTTTGATTCCGCCGCCCGAGAAGCGCTGGCGCGCAAGCTCGCAGAGCTTGATGCACTCGGCATCAATGATCTCGCAATCCTCTTCGACGACATGCGCGGTGATCTTCCGGGCCTTGCCGAAAAGCAGCTTGAAATCGTCGCCTGCGTCACCGAACACACAAAAGCAGGACGCCTGATCGTCTGCCCGAGCTACTACACGGATGATCCGGTGCTCGACCGTTTCTTTGGCCAGCGCCCTGAAGGTTATCTCGACACGCTGGGAAAAGAACTCGATTCCGCCATCGAGATTTTCTGGACAGGCCCGCTTGTCTGCTCCACGGAAATCGACGCCGCGCATATTACCCGCGTCAGCGAGACTTTGCAGCGAAAGCCTTTTCTCTGGGACAATTACCCCGTGAATGACGGGCCGCGCATGTCTCCCTTCCTGCATCTGCGCCCATTCACGGGCCGCGCGCCCGATATAGCACCGCTCATCGCCGCGCATGGAGTGAACCCCGCCTCGCAAGTCATGCTGAGCCGCATTCCCATGCTGACGCTTGAAAAGCTTTATGACACAGGCAAGGCAGGTTCATTCGCAGACGCGGCAACTCAGGTTACGAGCGCAGAACTTGCCGCCATGCTGGAAGAAGATTTGTCGCTCTTTCAGGACAAGGGCCTTGAAGCCATGTCGGGCAATGAAAAGGCGGCGCTGCGAAGCCGCTACGCCGCCATCTCTCATCCCGCTGCTCGCGAGATCATTCTTTGGCTCGATGGATATTGGCGCTTCACACAGGAAGAGCTGATGGCGCAGTGAGCCGTTACCGCGCCGTCATGCCCCCATCAATGACAAGCTCCGTACCCGTCACATAGCGCGACTCGTCGGATGCGAGAAACACGATGCCTGCCGCAATATCGGAGGGAAGCCCCGGATAACCTGCCGGCACGCCAACCGTTGCAACTGCCTGCGGATCAATCGTATTCGCGCCACCCGCGAGCGGCATGACGGCGGTTGAAACAGCCGCTCCCGCCAACCCGCCACCCTGCGGGATCTTCTGCCAGATAGCCGTGTCGATGATGCCGGGATGGATCGAGTTCACGCGTACATTCATTTGTGCCTGCGCGCATTCAAGCGCGACCGCCTTGCTGAAAAGCCGCACCGCGCCCTTCGTTGCGCAGTAGCCCGCAAGCCCCGCAGCGCCCTTGAGGCCGGCAACAGAAGAAATATTGATGACCGAGCCGCCGCCCGATGCCGCGATAAGCGGGATCGCGTGCTTCACGCCAAAGAACACGCCATCCACATTGATCGCCTGCTGCGCCTTCCACGCCTCATAGGACATGTCGAAGACCGACGCGCCAATGGCAATACCCGCATTGTTGACAAGAACATGGAGCGCGCCGAACTCATCCTTCACCGCAGCGACGATCTCCTGCCACCTCGCCTCGCTCGTCACATCCTGCACATGAGCACTTGCCTTGCCGCCCGCCTCGCCGATAAGGCGCGCCGTTTCGCGGACACCCGCCTCATCCACATCCGTCACGACCAGTGCCGCCCCTTCGGCCGCAAGCGCCAGTGCCGCACCGCGCCCGATACCTGCCGCAGCCCCTGTGACCAGCGCCACCTTGCCTTCTACCCGTCCCATGGTTTTCCCTCGAGGTTTCTTATGAATTGCCTCAAATGTAGCAGGAGAAGTATTAGGGTTCTAACCCTAGGCTCGCAATTGCAATCCTGTCGGTGTCGCCCGCGCCGAAAAGCAGGCTTGTGAAAAACTATACCAAGGTCTAGTTTTATCAGGACAACAAACGGCAGCTTGCATGAACAGACTTTTGAAGACCAGTCGGAACCGGCAACAGAAAGCGGCGGAAACGCCCCGTCGGCCGGGCAAGAAAGAGCGCACGCGGCAGGAAATCTACCGCTCCGCAATGAAGCTCTTCGCCGAAAGCGACTATGAGAAAGTCACGATCGAAGATATTTGCGCCGAGGCCGGCATCGCCAAGGCGACCTTCTTTCTGCATTTCGCAGGCAAATCTGCCCTGATCGGTGTCTTCAACGAAGAAATCACCCGCTCGCTGGCAGAGCGCCTGGCGGGCTATGAAGGCAGTGCCGAAGAAGAACTACTCCTTCTCGTTTCCGTTCTGCGCGAAGCATGGGAAACGAATGCCCCCGTGATGCACAAGATGCTGCGGGAGTTTCTCGATCAGCCCGCCCTCGTCTCCAAGGCGGCGGCCGTCAATGAAAGCGTTCTCGCCCTGGTCGCGCGCATCGTGGCGCGCGGGCAGAAGCGCGGCGAATTCTCTTCCGATTATCCGCCCGAAGTTGCCGCCCTCGCGCTTGTCGCAGCATGGAGCGCCTTCGCCGCCTGGTGGCTGCAAAACCCGGACATGGACGGGACAGACATCAACCGGGCGCTACTCGCCTTGCAATTCAACGGCCTCAAAAACAAGGGCTGAGCGAAACATCATCAAGCCTCTCATGGAGAAACATAATGGGCAAACTGCGCAGCGGTATTTTCCTCGCGCCCTTCCACCCCGTCGATGAAGACCCGACACTTGCCATCCGGCGTGACATTGAATTGATCGAATGGCTCGACAAGATCGGCTTTGAAGAAGCCTGGATCGGCGAGCATCATTCGGCGGGCTACGAAATCATCGCAAGCCCCGAACTCTTTATCGCCGCCGCCGCAGAGCGTACGCACCGCATCAAGCTTGGCACGGGCGTTGTTTCGCTCCCCTATCATAACCCGCTGATGGCCGCGAACCGCATCATTCAGCTTGACCACATGACGCGCGGCCGCGTGATGTTTGGCGTGGGCCCGGGCCTCCTCCCGTCTGACGCTTTCATGCTCGGCATCGAAGTGGCGAAACAGCGCGACCGCATGGTGGAAGGGCTTGAAGTGATCCTCCGCCTCTTCAAGGGCGAGACGGTGACCGAAGAAACCGAATGGTTCACGCTCAACAAGGCAAAGCTTCAGCTTCGCCCCTTCAGCGACCCCTATCCGGAAGTGGCCGTCGCAAGCTCGGTCACGCCCTCTGGCGGCAAGCTCGCGGGCAAGCATGGCCTCGGCATGCTCTGCGTCGCCGCCACCAACACGGCAGGCTATGACGCGCTCAGCATCAACTGGGAAATCGCAAAGAAGACAGCCGCCGAGAATGGCGGCGAGATGGACCCCTCGCGTCTGCGTCTCGTCGGCCCGATGCATCTGGCCGAATCCCGCGAAGAGGCACGCGCCCAGGTGAAATATGGCTTCGACAAATGGCGTCACTATTTCGGCTCCATCAACCCGATGGGTCTCGATGTGAAGGAAGGTCGCGATCCGCTCGATGCAATGATCGAAAGCGGACAAGCCATCGTCGGTACGCCGGATGATGCGATTGCGCAGATCGAACGCCTTCAGGAAAAGATTCCGGGCTTTGGTGCCTTCCTCATGCTCGCGCATAACTGGGCGAACTTCGACAACACCAAGCGCTCCTACGAGCTTTTCGCGCGGCATGTGAAGCCGAAATTCCACGGCGCGAACACGGCGCGCGAGGAATCGCTTACATGGGCGACAGAGAATGCGGGCGAGTTCATCGGCGCGGCAACGAACGCCGCGATGCAGACCATCATCAAGCATCAGGCCGAAGAAGAAGCGAAGGCGAAGAAGCAGGGCTGAAGCCCCCGCGCCCTAAAACAGGATACGTCAAACAGGAAGCATCACCATGACAGGAACAAAGATGCGGTTCGGCGCCTTCATTGCGCCGTTTCACCCGCTGAATGAAAACCCGACTCTTGCCCTCGAACGCGACATCGAACTCGTCCAGTGGATGGACAAGCTCGGCTATGATGAAGCATGGATCGGCGAGCACCACTCGGCGGGCTATGAACTGATTGCGAGCCCCGAGCTTTTCATCGCGACAGTCGCCGAGCGCACGCGCAACATCAAGCTCGGCACGGGCGTCTCCTCGCTGCCCTATCACCATCCGCTGATGCTGGCTGATCGCATCAACCAGCTTGACCACATCACGCGGGGCCGCGTGATGCTGGGCGTCGGGCCGGGCTCGCTTCCTTCCGATGCTTTCATGATGGGCATCACGGTCGCAAAGCAGCGCGACATGATGGACGAAGCGCTCGACGTGATCGTGCCGCTGCTGCGCGGTGAGACGGTGACGGCAAAGACCGACTGGTTCGAACTGAAAGATGCACGCCTCCAGATGACGCCCTGGTCGCGCCCCTCGGTTGAAATCGCGGTGGCAAGCCAGGTCTCTCCAACCGGCGCAACGGCAGCGGGCCGCCACGGCCTCGGTCTCCTCTCCATCGGTGCCACTTCTGCCGGCGGCTTCAACGCGCTTTCCTCCAACTGGGCAATCTGTGAGGAAACCGCGAAAGAAAATGGCAAGACAATTGACCGCAGCCAGTGGCGCCTTGTCGGCCCCATGCATATCGCCGAGACGCGGGAAAAGGCGCGCGAGAATGTGCGCTTCGGCCTTGAACAGTGGCTCTACTATTTCCGCGAAGTGGCAGCCCTCCCGCTCGCCCCGACCGATGGGTCGGACCCGGTGGATGCGCTCATCGCTTCCGGCATGGCCGTGATCGGCACGCCGGATGACGCCATCGCACAGATCGAGCGCCTCCAGACGCAGTCGGGCGGCTTTGGCTGCTTCATGCAGCTCGCGCATAACTGGGCCGACTGGGAAAACACCAAGCGCTCCTACGAACTGATGGCGCGCTATGTCTTCCCGAAGTTCCAGGGGCTCAACGAAAACCGCGAAGCCTCACTCAACTGGGCACGCGACAACCGCCCGACCTTCATGGGCGAAGCCATGATGGCGGTCGGCACGCGCGTCGCGCAGCATGTCGAGAAGAAGGGCACGGAAAATATCCGCCCCGAAATCCTCGCCGCCATGGGCCTCGACAAGAAGACGGATGCGGCGGAATAATCGCGGCGATCAGCACAAAAAGAAAGGGCGGCTCCGCAGAGCCGCCCTTTTTTGTCGCGTGAGACGAGTGTCGCTCAGAGCCTGAACTCGCCATTGTGAATCTTGCTGTAGAGGCTCTGGTCGAGCGGGACATATTTCTTCTGCTGGGGGCAGTTGAAATAGAGAGGTTCAGCAATGGTGGAGGGATCGAAACCTTCCTTCACCAGCTCTACCTTGCGGTGCTTGAAGGTGCCAGTGACTTCCATTTCCGGCTGGATGCGCAGGAAGACCGGCACTGCATAATCCGGCAGTTCCTTATACATCTGTATACGGAACCTATCGAGATCAAGCGCCCCATTCTCCGCCACGATGGAGGCCATACCTGCGCGGCCATCCGTTCCCGGCACATGCACGCCATAGACGTTGGCTTCCTTCACGCCGGGGAACACCGAGATCGCTTCCGCCACTTCGGATGTGGCAACGTTCTCGCCCTTCCAGCGGAACGTGTCACCGATGCGGTCCACGAAATAATAATAGCCACGCCTGTCCTGGCGCAGCAGGTCGCCCGTGCGAAACCAGGCATCGCCCTTTTCGAATACGTCACGGAGGATTTTCTTCTCCGTTTCTTCCTTCTTCGCATAGCCATCAAAGCGACCGGTCGGCTGATCGGGATCATCGGAAATCCGGCCGAGCGCTTCACCCGCCTCGCCCACATCTGCGCGAATGCAGAAGCCATCGGCGCCACGCACCGGCTGCTCCTTCTCAATATCGAACTTCACCAACTCGACATTGAACTTCGCCTTGGCCCAACCCGGAATACGACCAATCGCGCCTTCCGTGCCGTCGAAATTCATCAGAGCGACATTGCCTTCCGTCGCACCATAAAATTCGAGGACATGAGGAATGCGGAAACGCTGCTGGAAAGGTTTCCAGATTTCGGGCCGCAGCCCGTTGCCCACAACCATGCGCAGCTTGTGCTTGCGCTCCTTGGGGTGTTTGTCGGTGTTGAGCAGATAGCGGCAAAGCTCGCCAATATATTGGAAGAGCGTCGCCTTGTATTTGTGCACATCATCCCAGAACTGCGTCGCGGAAAATTTGCGCCGCAGGATCACCGCGCCGCCAACCGTGAGCGCCATACCAACGGCGCAGACGCCGCCGGCCGAGTGATAGAGCGGAAGCACCACATAGACGCGGTCCTTCTCATTCGAATTCGCGGCGGCCGCAAAAGCACCCATCATACTGGCAAGCCGGATATGCGGGATGCGCGCCGCCTTCGGATTGCCCGTGGTGCCGCTCGTATAGATGAAGAGCGCATCATCATCCTGCGTCACATCCTTGCGGATATCGGCAGGCAACGCATCGCCCGGCAACGTGGAGAGCACCGCATCGAGATCATGTGCGCCCTGCACCTTGCCGCCCGTCGCCCAGACGGTCATGGGCCGGGCGAGCTGGTCCGCCGCTGTCGAATGGCTTTCGGCAAGCTCCGCACCGAGAATGAGATGGTCTGCGTTTGAAATATTGAGGCAGTGGGCAAGCGGCCCACCGGTGAGGTTCGTGTTGATGAGCGCCGCTGTCGCGCCAACCTTGATGATGCCAAGCCAGGCGATCAGATATTCCGGCCGGTTCTCCATCATCAGCGCGATGACATTGCCCCGCCCCATCCCCTGCGCCTGTACCCAGCGCGCATACTTGTTCGCCTCTTCGTTGAACTGGCGATAAGTGATGGCCTGATCTTCGAAATAGATCGCGATATTGTTCGGCTTGGTCCGGGCCAGTTCCTCAATCGTGTCGGAGAAGGTGTGGGACGTATCTTCCCGAATGGTCTTGAGCTTCTTCAACGAGCGCATAGCCGCCCGAACGAAGGTGATTTCATTGCCGATCTGCTTGAAGAATCCCATATCCGACCGCCCTCCCGAGCTTTGCCTTACGTTAAGCCGCCTCTCTTCGGTTATGCCTGCCGTGGTGGCAAAACGTCAAGAAAAGGCCGGGAAAATCTCCCGATTCATCGTTCACGGCTCCGTGACAGGCCCGTTGTGAAAAGGCATTATCGACCCTCTTCCGGCAATTCGCCGTGAGAGAACCACGAATGCGACCGACAAGATGATTTCAGACCAGAACCCGCATCGGGGCCAAAAGCCCTGCACCGAAGATCGGGGCGAGATATTGCTCGATGTCATCGGGCAGCAATGCCCCTTGCCGGTTCTGCGTGCACGGAAACGCCTGTTACGGCTCGAACCGGGCGATCTCCTGCGCGTTTTTGCAAGCGATCCTGTCGCGCGGATCGATATGCCCCATTTCTGCGCCGAGGCCGGCCACGAAATCATCGAAATCCGCGACCGGGGCACATGGATCGAATTTCTGATCCGGCGAGGCAATCAGGTCAGCGATGATGAGGATCTGCTGGCGAAGCCGGTAAAAGGCCTCTAGTCGAGAAACTCTTCCGCCAGGATCGCATAGAGATATTCGTCCCGCCAGTCGCCCTGAATATAGCGGCTGCGGCGAAAGGTGCCCTCGCGCCTCATACCAAGCTTTTCCATCACCCGGGCTGACGCTTTGTTGCGCTGATCGCAACTTGCCGTGATCCGCTGCAATTCAAGCTCGCTGAAACCTGCCCCCATCAGCGCATGGGCCGCCTCCAGCACATAGGCTTGCCCCCAGTAATCCGGGTGCAGAACATAGCCTATGTCGCCCGTCCGGTTTTCACGATCCGTGAGTTTCAGGCCGACCGCACCGATAAGCCGGGGCGCTATCCGCTTGCTCCCCTTAAGCCAGATGGCAAGGTCGAAATTCGTGCGGAAAAGTTCGGTCTGGTCATTGAGAAAGGCGCGAACAGCCTGCTTGCTTTCCGCCAGCGTATTTGGTCCCCAGACGAGAAACCGTGTCACTTCCGGCAATGATGAATAGGCGTGAACCGCTTCAAGATCACGCGCGACAAACTCGCGGATGACAAGGCGCGGCGTTTCAATCGGTAGATTGATTGCCGACCCCGGCTCTGCCCGCCGCCCCAATCTCATTTGCCTAAAGCGTCCTTGATATCTGCCTTCTGCGTATCACGGAAGCCGGAGATAATCGTGCTGCCCTTCTCGAAGACCGGCCGCTTGATGAGCGACGGATTTGCCGCCATCAGCTTCACAGCCTTCGCCTCCGTCAGATCCTGCTTGTCGCTATCGGGCAACCCGCGCCATGTCGTGCTCGCCTTGTTGAGAAGTGCCTCCCAACCCACAGCAGCCGCAAAGCGTTTTACATCAGCCGCGCTGATGCCATCCGCTTTAACATCATGGAAATTATAGGCAATGCCTTCCGCCTCAAGCCATTTGAGCGCCTTGCGGCAGGTGTCGCAACTCTTCAATCCATAAACGCCAAGCACCGTCCTCTAACCCTGTTCTGCTTGTGAAACCTTGCCAAGCATAGCGGGGAAGAGGCCGGTGCCAAAGCGTCAGAAATTTATGAACTTGTGGCTCAGGCAGCCTGCATCGTCTGCATCTGGCGCGCACGCTCCGCCTTGAAGGCTGCTTCTGCCTCGAGCGACACCGGCTCCACTTCGCGGTAGATCACCGGCTCCTCAATGCCGAGAAGCGCGCGCACTTCGGAAAGCGGCCTCGGGAGTAACGCTTCCCAGTCCGCACCCGGCAGC
>JBAYOU010000027.1:0-10037 GCA_041678065.1 Parvibaculum sp.
GACGGTCGATATTGAAGGCGCGCGGAGCGAAACAGTCTCTTTCCGCATGAGCGCAAGCGACGGCGGCGCAGGGCGGCTCACAGGTGAAGGCACTGTCTCGCTTGCCGCCGACGCATCGCCCGCCCTCGATATCCATACGCGCTTCGACAATATGCATGTGATCACGCGGCGCGATCTTGTGCTTGCCGTTGAAGGTGATCTGTCGCTCACCGGTGCAACGCTACCGCCCGACACGGATAATCCGCTGAATCTTGAAGGCACGCTCACCACAACAGAAGCGCGCTATCTCATTCCGAAGCAGTTACCGGGCGGCGTCTCTCATATTGATGTCGTGATCGTGCAGGGATCGGATGAGGCCGATGCGGCGGATGAACCGGCAGAGCAAACGCCGTTGCCACTTGCGCTTGATGTGACGCTTGCCATTGGCAATCCGCCCGCGCGCGTGGCCGGACGCGGTGTCGACTCGCTCTGGGTCGGCTCGGTCAAGGTGACGGGCCTCGCCGAAGACCCTGTAGTGCGCGGCACGATCCGGTCCGAACGCGGCACGCTCGATTTTGCAGGCAAGACTTTCACCCTTTCGCGCGGCGTGGTGACTTTCGCCGGCGAGCGGCCCATCGACCCCGCGCTCGACATTGCGCTTGATTATGAGCGGAACGGCTTTCCCGCCACCGTGTCGCTCAGCGGGCGCGGCGCGGCGCCAAGGATCAATCTCAGCTCCTCGCCCTCGCTGCCGCGCGATGAAATCATCTCCCGCATTCTCTTCGAGAAGGGCGTGGGAGAACTTACCGCCTTTGAAGCAGCCCAGCTTGCGAACACTGCCGCAGAACTTTCAGGCGGGGGCATTGGCGGCTTTGGCATATTGAGCGGCGTACAGAACTCGCTCGGGCTTGATGTGCTGCGTGTCGATCAGGGTTCATCCGGCGGGGCGACCGTTTCGGCTGGCAAATATCTCCGCGAAGGGGTCTATGTCGGTGTAGAGCAAGGTGCGCTCGCAAGCGATTCCGGCGTTACCGTCGAAATCGACATAACAGACAATATCAGCGTGCAGACAAAAGTCGGCAATGACGCGTCCAGCGATGTCGGCGTCAACTGGAAGTGGGACTATTGAGAAGGCTCAGCGCCGTGGGCCGATCACGCCATCCGTTGTGATGGCGCCCGATGAGAAATCATTGATCCGGTCAAGCTGATCGCGATTGCGGATCGCCTCTTCCTTGCGCTGGCGCTCATATTCTTCCGCATACATTTCGGCGTCATGCAGCTCCGGCGTGTCATAGGCGTCGTCATAGATCGAGCGATAATTGACCGGCGGGGAATCAACCGGGTCTGAAAGCTCGTAATAGACATCTCCCCCGGCGGGGGCGTCGCCCTCCGCTTCTTCCGCCTGAAGAGCGAGCGGAGCCGAGGCAAGAACCAGGCCGAGCGCAAGCGCCCGAACCGCCGTGCCGAGATGCCCCTTTTCACTTGCCGTCATTTTCACGTCTCTTTCTCCCACCCGCATCCGCCGGGCCGGGTACCCCGGCTCCGGTGACTATACAGGATCTGGGTATTTCCGCGCGGACGACAAGACACGGAATCAGCCGAGTGTCGCTCATGGGCCACAGTTTTCACCGTGGCCCTCGGGAAAATCAGACCATCTCGCCGACCTTGACCACCAGCTTGCCGATATTCTGTCCATCGAACAGGCGATTCACCGCCACGGGGGCATTCTCAAGCCCTTCCACAATGGTCTCTCGGTGCTTGAGCTTGCCCTCGACCACCCATTGCGCAAGCTGCATAGCCCCTTCGGCGAATTTCTCCATGAAGTCGATCACGATGAAGCCCCGAATCTCGATACGACGCATCAGGATCGGCGAGTAGTCAGCCCGCATCGGCTCGCCGGAATTATAGCCGGAGATCATGCCGCAGAGAGGCATGCGGCTGAAAAGGTTCATCCGTGCCATGACGGCTTCCATGATCTCACCACCGACATTCTCAAAATTGACGTCGATGCCGTCCGGCGTAGCGGCCGCAAGCTGCTCACGCCAGTCATCGCGCTTATAGTCCACGGCGGCATCGAAGCCGAGATCCTCAATCAGGTGGCGGCACTTCTCCGACCCGCCTGCGATGCCGACAGCACGGCAGCCCTTGATCCTGGCGATCTGGCCGACAACGGAGCCAACAGCGCCCGCTGCTGCCGACACGACAACCGTTTCGCCGGGCTTCGGGCGACCAAGCTCCAGCAGGCCGAAATAGGCGGTAAGGCCCGTCATGCCGCAAGCGCCAAGCATCACCGGCAGATCAACCGGCAGATCTTTCGGCAGCACGCTCATGGCGCGCATGCCTTCATCGGCGATGCAGTAATCCTGCCAGCCGGTGAGACCGCTTACCCGGTCGCCTTCCTTGTAGCGGGCGGAGTTGGACTTCACGACGACGCCGACACCGCCACCACGCATGACTTCGCCAATGGCAACGGGCGGCATGTACTGGTCCATGTCACTCATCCAGATGCGGTTCGTCGGGTCGAGGCTCAGATAGAGCACGCGCACCAGAGCCTCGCCAGGACCGGGCTCCGGGATCGGCTGCTCCACGAAATCGAAGTTCGACTTTTCGATGCGGCCCGTGGGCCTTGTCTTGAGGCGGAACTGGCGGTTGACGTCGTTTTTCATGGCGTTTCCTAGATGGAGATGCAGGAGCAATGCCTCAGGGCATCACGATTTCAAACCAGAAGTCGAAGCGGTCGAGCAAGGAGAGAAGCTCTGCGAAAGGCGCGGCCTCCCCTGCAATCGCGACATTCTCATGCGGCAGGGTGATCTCGCCGGTGACGAGGCTCACAAGATCGCCGCGTGTGAGCGATACGGTCGGTGCCGATTCATCCTCGCGCTTCGGATAGAAATGGAAAACCGCATTCTCGACCCGGACAAGGAAATGCTCGCTCGTATCGGTGAAGCGAAAATTGATCGCGAGTTCCCGCGCGCCAGCTTTAAGCCCGTTGAGGCGCACGGAGAGCGAATCCAGCAATTGCTCTGCGGGGAGCGTGCGAAGCTGACCCGCGGCGCCCTGGCGTGGTTCGCTGGAAGGCGGGCGCGGGTTGCGAAGTTCCATCGCTGCTGTGAGGTAGAAGGCGCGCCATGGCCCGGATTCTGCCTGATAACCAAGCTGCTCAAGCGCATCGGCCTGCAGGTGCCGCGCCTCCGCATTGCCGGGATCAGCAAAGACAAGATGGTTCACCAATTCCGCGACCCAGCGATAATCCCCCTTCGCGAAAGCCTCGCGGCCCTTTGCCAACAACGCATCCGCGCCACCTGCCAGATCGACATAGCGCTTCGCCGCCTCGACAGGCGGATGCTTGTGAAGATTGGCGGGGTTACCATCAAACCAGCCGAGATAGCGTTGGTAGACGGCCTTCGCATTGTGATTGAGCGTGCCGTAATAGCCGCGCGTATACCATTCTGCCTCCAGCGTGGGTGGCAACTTCAGCTCTTCGGCAATCTCGAGCGGCGTGAGGCCGTGATTTGCCATGCGCAGCGTCTGGTCATGCACATATTTGTAGAGGTCGCGCTGCTTGCGAAGGAAAGAGACCGCCGCATCAGCACCCCAGCGCGGCCAGTGATGGCTTGCGAAAAGCACATCCGTCTCCGCGCCGAAAAGCTCAATCGCCTCGTCGATATACCAGCTCCACGCTTTTGCATCGCGCACCTGCGCGCCGCGCGGCGTGTAGATATTGTGGAGGTGGCAGGAGCAATTTTCCGCCATGCAGAGCGCCTTGAATTGCGGTAAGTAGAAATTCATTTCCGCAGGCGCTTCCGTGCCGGGTGTCACCTGAAAGACGATTTCAACGCCATCAATCACCATACGCGTGCCGGTTTCGGAAATGCTCACTGTCGGCGGCACAAGGCTCACCTGACCAAGCGACACGGTTTTGCCAAGCCCGGCATCAACATGGCCGCGCGCATTGCGCGGCAGCAGCGCGCCATACATGTAAGTCGCGCGGCGGCCCATTGCGTTGCCCGCCAGCACATTCTCGCTCACCGCTTCGGCGAGGAAGCCTTCTGGCGCAATGATCTGGAGGCCTTTGGCAATATCCTCATCGCTGATCACACCCTTCACGCCGCCATAATGATCGACATGGCTATGCGTATAGATGACAGCGGTAACGGGCTTGTCGCCGCGATGCTCCCGCAACAGCGCGAGAGCCGCCGCCGCAGGCTCTGCCGAGATCAGCGGATCGATAACGATGTAGCCCGTATCGCCTTCAATGAAAGTGATGTTCGACAGGTCGAAATTGCGAACCTGATAGATACCCGGCGTGACTTCAAAAAGACCGTGAATAGAGTTGAGCTTCGCCTGACGCCAGAGGCTCGGATTGACCGTGTCGGGGCAGTCGCATCCCTCGCCCTCAAAGGCGAATGTGCCCATGTCCCAGACGGTGTGGCCATGCTCGTTCAGCACTTTCGCATCGGGAATGGTGGCGATGAAGCCTTTGCGGGCAAGTTCAAAATCCTCGCCTGTATCTTTTGGCAGGGTGGCTTTCAGCGCTTCCAGCGCCTCGCGCGTTGCGGCGGTTGCATCTTTCGGCTGTTCCATGACCCCTCCTGCCCGGCCAATGGCCGTCTGCTTTTGCGGGGAGGTTACATCGCCCCCGGTGTGAGGCAAGCCATTTAGGCAATCGCGCTGTCAGAAGGCAGAGCGAACTGGCAGATCAGGAACATCATGTCGAGTTCCGCACCTGTTTTCGAAAGCGGTGCCAGCGCAAGCTCGAAGCGCATGAAGGTCTTGCCCTCATGAAGCACCTCGCCTGCCCCACGCAAAGGGCGGCGCAATTCGATGAGGCGTTTCGCGGCACCATTCCACCGCGCCACGATTTCGGGTGGCAGGACCGTATCGAGGGCACGATTGTGAATGGAGCCGAAGACTTCTTCGAATTTCGTACCGGCAAGACGCGGGAAGATATCGAGAATTCCGTCCGCACGCCTGATATCGAAAAGGCAGATATAGGGAAGAAGGCGCGGTATCTCCTCCGGGCGAATATCGGCATGGAGCGGCATTTCGCGCCCTGCGGCCTTTGCCTGCCAATAGGCGCACCCCTCGCGCACCCCGGCCATCTCGAATTTGAGTTCTGTTTCAAGCACGATAGGCGGCAGCACGGGGGCTCCCTGCCAGGCGCGGTGCGGGCCAGTTAGCATGCGTTCCCTCCTCCGAAGCTGTGGAAAAGCCTACCGTTCGACAACGCAGGATCAAAGCAACAATTCCCCCCAAGGTGGCGGTATCTCTCAGTTGCGCGTATCAGCACCCCAAAGGATGGAAGTGTCGGCATCCGCGAGCGTCTTGCATCCGGTGAATACCATTGCAGCCTCAAGCTCGGCCCGCAGCATGTGAAGAACATGCGCAACGCCCGGCGCACCCGCCGCTGTGAGCGCATGAATAACCGGGCGGCCGATCAGCACGGCGCGCGCCCCAAGCGCAATCGCCGTCAGAACATCGCTGCCGCGACGAATGCCACCATCCATCAGCACGGGTACGCGGCCTTCGACTGCCCGCACGACACGGGGGAGCGCATCAAGCGTTGCAGGCAGCGCATCAAGTGTGCGGCCCCCATGATTGGAGACGATGATGCCTGCCGCGCCAGCGGAAACGGCGCGGGCAGCATCGCGCGGATCGAGAATGCCTTTCAGCAGAACCGGCAGACGCGTATTGGCGAGGAGCCAGATGATGTCGTCCCACGTAGGTGCCGCTTCGAGAAGCGGTGAGCCGAACAAGGCATTCTCACCGGGCGCAGCAATGTGAGGCGGCAGGTTCTTCATGCCGCGCAGACTGGCCGCTTCGATGGAAGGCGGGCGCGCGAAGCCTTTGCGCTGCTCCTCATTTCGGATGCCACTTACCGGCGCATCCACAGTGAGTACCAATGCGCGGTAACCCGCCTCTTCTGCACGGCGGACGAGTGAGAGTGTGAAATCACGATCCGGCTGGATGTAAAGCTGGAACCAGAGAGGCCGCGTCGCCGCCACAGCTATATCTTCGAGCGATGTGCTCGCCTGCGCGCTCACCACCATGCCGCCGCCAAGGGCTGATGCGGCAACCGCTGTTGCCACTTCGCCATCGGCATGAGCGAGTTTCTGAAAGGCAATGGGCGCAACCAGCACCGGATGATCGAAGCTCGCGCCGAAAAGCTCGAACTTTGTGTGCCCGCCTTTGAGATCGGCCAGCACGCGCGAGGTGAGACGCTGGCGCCGGAAGGCAGCGAGATTGTCGGCATATGTAACACCGTCACCCGCCGCGCCGTTCAGATAGGCCCATATGCCTTCCGGGAGCCTTTCGCGCGCGTAAGGCTCGTAATCCGCCGCACAGGCAATGGCGGGCGGAATGCGTTCCAGTGGCGGCTTGAGGAAATGGCTCATCGCTTGGCTGGCATCCTCAGGTGTTCGCCCATTGACGCAGCAGATTGTGATAGACAGCCATGAGCCTCGGCGCTGCTTCGCTTTCCGGCGTTTCCATCCGCACCTGCCGGATGCTTTCATCAAGCTCCCAGAGAAGCGCGCGCTGGCTGTCCTCACGTACAAGGCTCTGTGTCCAGAAGAAAGAAGCAAAGCGCACGCCGCGCGTGACGGGCGTGACGCGGTGAAGGCTTGTGCCGGGATAGAGGATAATATGGCCGGCAGGCAGCTTCACCATATGACTGCCATAAGTGTCCTCGACGACAAGCTCACCGCCATCATACTCATCCGGATCGCTGAAGAAGAGAGTGCTCGAAATATCGGAGCGGATGCGATGCGGCGTGCCGGGCACACTGAAAATCGCATTGTCCACATGGTTGCCATAGGTGCCGCCGCCCTCATAGCGATTGAAGCGTGGCGGCAGAACCTTGAGCGGCAGCGCGGCGGCCATGAAGCGATCATTGCGGCCCAGGCGCTCAAGAATGAAGTCACCCAACTGGCGGGTCAGCGGATCATCGGGCGCAAGCTGCAGATTGGCCTTCACCTTTGCGGCGAGATCACCCGCCGTGGCGCGGCCATCCTGCCAACTCGCCTTTTCCAGCACTTCGCGGCACTGCCGCACTTCGTCCGGCGTCAGAAAATCCGGAATGGTGATCATCATAGGCGGCGCGCTCCGTCATTTTCACTGGTTCAATGTACAGGCGCACGCCGCGGGGAGCCAGCAGCAGGATGCCGCATGAAAGGGTGTACCCACCATTGCGAGGAACGCTGCAAGCGCGACGAAGCAATAGCGATCCTTCCTGACCCTCTCCACAAGAAAAGCCCCGACTGTCACTAGCCGGGGCTTCCCGCATTCAAAGCGACATGCCTCAGAAGTTGAAGCTCGTCGTTAGGATGAAGGTACGGGGATTGCCGAGTTGTACGCGGCGACCATTCCAGTTGGCCGACGAGATATAGGTCTCGTCAGCGATATTCTCGACATTCAGCCGCAGATCAATGTTCTCGTTGACCTCATAAGAAACCATCGCATCGAACACCACATAGCTCGGCACCTCGCCATAGGCGCTGTTCGCGATGATGCGCAGCGCATCATCCGGGCGGCCGATATAAGAGTCACCCACATAACGCACGCCACCGCCCAGCGTCAGACCAATCGGGAAGCGATAGGTCGTCCACAGATTGGCCGTGACATTCGGCGTGAACGCCAATTCATCGCCATTCGTCGTTGTGGCACCCCGATAGTCATTGGGGTTGGCTGCGCTCAGTATCGCATCCCATGCCGGATTGTGCTTGCGTTCGCTATCCATGAGGAGAACACCGGCAAAGACATTCCACTCTTCGGTGATCTGACCGGCAGCGCCGAGCTCAATGCCTTCAACGATCTGCTCACCATAGCCGAGCAGCGTGGTCGCGCTGCTGGCGATAGGCACGTTCTTCTTCACCGTGTGAAAAAGTGCCGCTGTCAACGAGAGCTTTTCGTCCAGCACATCCCACTTCGCACCGACCTCATAATTGTGCGCTTCAATCGGCTCAGCACCAAAGACGAGACCGGGGAAAGCGCCGCCGCCCGTGCGCGAAATATCCGGGTTAGAGAGGAACGAACCATAAGGGTCCTGCGAAATGCCGTAGGACGCATAAAGGCTGCCGTTTGGTGCTGGCTTGTAGACAATGCCGATCTTGCCGCCGAACAGCGTGTCGCTCTCTTCATAGCGCGTGCTGCCCGAAAGGTCGGCCGTGGAGGAATTGATCTCGGCCTTGTAACGCTCGGCGCGGACACCACCCGTCACCTGCCACTGCGGATTGAACTCCACCGTGTCATAGAGATAGGCTGCAGCGGTGCGGACTTCGACTTCGCTTGTGGAGGCCGGCACCATAGGCGCGCCCGGTGCCCGGTTCGGGTCTGGATTGAAGGCATTCGTTGTGCCATTGACCGTGCCGAAACGTCCGGCCTCCGCCTCTTCCTTTGTGAGTTCGATACCAGTCGACAAATTATGCTTCAGCGAACCGGTCGCGAATTTGAGCGATACATTGGTCAGATTGCTGAGTGTCGTGTTCTCCCGATCATAGAACTGTGTCTGTGTGTTGATGACGCCAGCACCTGCATTGCCCGTAGGAAGCGTGTAGCGCGCCGTGCGATCCACCACCGAATAGCGTGTCTGGTTGCTGATCGTGGCGTTGGAGGAGAGGTCATATTCGAACCGGGCGAGGAAAACATCGCTCGTCACATCATCGAAGTCTGACGACAGACCATAGAAATTGTCGCGCGGCAGGCCAGCAAGCGCCGGATCATACGTCGCCTGACCATCCGGGTTGGCACCATTCAGATCAGCGAAGGCTGCACCCGGCAGGCCCCAATCCGGCAGGTCGTTACGCTCAACATGCTCATAGGAAAGCACCGTGCGGAACTCGCGTCCAAGGCCGAAAGCAACCGATGGCGCGAAGCCCCAGGCCTTTGCTTCGGCATGTTCGCGGCCCGGGACGCCGCTATCTTCGACCAGCGCGTTGAGGCGGATAGCCGTAGTCTCATTGATCGCCTGGTTCACGTCTACCGTCGCACGGCGGCGGTCTTCGCTGTCATATTCATCGAAGCCATAGCTCACATCGGCACTGATGAAATCACGCTTGCCCGGCGTCTTCGTCTCGATATTCACATAGCCACCGGCGCTGCCACGGCCATTATCCGCTGCCGGACCCTTGAAGACTTCCACGCGCTCCACGTTAAAGGAATCACGCGTATAGCTGCCACTGTCACGCGAGCCATCGATGAAGATGTCTCCGCTTGCATCAAAGCCGCGGAGCTGGAAATTGTTGGAGGTGGTGCCAAAGCCGTTTTCACCGGCATTGTAGGAGATACCCGGCGTGTTGCGCAGGATTTCGGTCAGGTTGCGCGCTCCCTGCTCCTTGATGACCTGCTGGGGAACGACCGTCACAGTCTGCGGCGTGTCGAGAAGCGGCGCGGTCTGTTTTGCCGAAGACAGGACATCGCTTGCATAACCCTCAGCCTGCCCGCGCACATCGAGCGGAGCGGTGATAATGGCTTCTGCCTCGCCTTCCGGCTGAGCTGTCGTTGGCTGCGCCGGGGCCGGCTGGGCATTCGCCTGAATGGCTGCAAATGTGGAAAGAGAAACAGTTACGCCCGCCACAAGCGCTACTCGGGAGGCGGACGAAAGAAAATTGTTCTTGGTTTTCATCAGGTCTTGCCCCGGATAATGAGATTGCAAGTCGTTCTTAATGACGACACCGGAGCCGCTTCAACAGAAAAACGCCACATATTTGAGAATGAAACGCATTAGTGGCATTTGCGCCACGTTTCCATCGCGGCGCCGCGCGGACATTCTGAGCCTTGGGGACCAGAGAAAAATTGCCTCATCCCCCACCAAGGTTATTGATAATTACTCGCATATATGTCCTAAGTTCGCGTATAGGCGGTGGCGAGAATTGGTCGCAAGGCTGAGGTGCTTTTTGCGATTGCGCGGGCCTTGAGAAGGCCGTCGAATCCGGCGGGCTTGTAAGAGTTGAAGGTTACAGGATGACATATGGTTCGGCCCGGAAAGGCCTGAAATCCGCACTCACCGCCGCCTGTGCGGTATTGCTGGCGGGCGCCATGCTGGCCGCCCCGCTTCAAGC
>JBAYOU010000028.1:0-10034 GCA_041678065.1 Parvibaculum sp.
GACATATATAGCACAGAAACCCCGCCTTTGGAAGGCAGGGTTCAAAAAAGACAGTTAACACAGGTAGATAGGTCGATTTCCTCGCAGATTCCTGCGCCTTTTGTAGCTTTCAGGCGCAAGAAAACCCGTCTGCCGCGCGCAGGTTAATCGCCCTCGCCGGGCTCGGCGCTGAAATGTTCCTCAAACTTGCCCGACACGCCCTGCCAGTCATCCGCATCGGCAGGTGGATCCCGCTTGATGGTGATATTCGGCCATTTATTGGCATATTCGGCGTTCAGCTCCAGCCACTTCTCAAGGCCCGGCTCCGTATCCGGCTTGATTGCTTCGGCAGGACATTCCGGCTCGCAGACGCCACAGTCGATACATTCATCCGGATGGATAACCAGCATGTTGTCGCCCTCGTAGAAGCAGTCAACGGGGCAGACTTCCACGCAATCCATATATTTACAGCGGATGCAGTTATCGGTCACGACATAGGTCATCGTACTCTCCAGTGGCCCGGCGGCGGCCCGCCTTCGCTTCATATCGGGGGCGCCGTCCGAACTTTCCTTCAGTCTTGCCGGGGCGATATTCCGAGCCGGGTCATGACGCGCTGCCGCGCCTCACCCGACTGGCGATCGGGAACGTATATCAGGCCCGCGACGCGCCGCAACAGGTTGGCTTCGTAGTCGTCCAATACGCCATCCGCATAGGCGACTTCCCACATCTTTTCGATCAGATCTACGCGTTCTTCCTCGCTATAGGCGCGTTTGATCGATTGCATCCAGCGGTGAAGATCGATTCTCGCGGCTTCTTCCTCCATCGCTTCTTCCATTAGCCGATCAATCTCGGCTTCGGTGAGGTCGAAAGACTGCGTCGCGATACGCCGGATCGTCTTGCGCTCATCCGCACCGAAATAAGTGTCCGATGTGGCAGCACGAATGAGAAGGGCCACTACCGCAATCCGCAGATCGGAGGTTTCCTGGCGCTGTTCCTCGGGCTCGCCAAGGAAGAATTTCTTGAGGGCTGTCAGCATGAATTTCCACCTACATGATAGGGGTGACAGTTTCAATTACAGAGATTCGCGTGAATTAGAGCCCTTCCTTCAGGGCGGTGGTTTCTCGCCGTTCTTTCTTGGTTGGTCGTCCGCTGCCGGGCTCGCGGGTCGCCTGCCCCACTTCTCGCTTCGGGGACGGGGTGGGCGGAGCCATATCGTCATAAAGAAGGCGTGCCTCGGGGGCGGGGCCGCGTCGTTGTGCGAGCGCCAACACCTTCACCACGCGGATATGCGGCCCAAGCGGAAAGGTGAGAACATCGCCCGGGCGCACAAGGCGGCTTGCCCGCGCTATGCGCTCGCCATTCACACGCAGCTTTGCGGACTGGATAAGCCCTTGCGCCAGCGTGCGGCTTTTCAGAAAGCGCGCATACCAAAGCCAGCGGTCAATCCTCTGTCCTTCGGAACCATCATCCGGCGTGATCGCGCTTCCGTCGCGGTTTTCTTTTCCGCTCATGGGTAATGGACCTTGCGGTCAGGGGGTAATGGACCTTGCGGTCAGGATGTGCGGCCACGCTCTTTCAGAACGGCAAGGGCTGCAAAGGGTGAATCGGGATCGGGCTCACGCTCTTTCGGTTTGCGCTGGTGCCCGCCATGCGGCGCGTTGTGTCTCATGCCATCCCGGCCATCCCGGCCACCATCGCGCGGCTCGTGTCGCTGACGCTTGCCACCTTGCGGCTTCTGCTGGTTGCGATGCTGCTTCTGACCAGACTTTCCGCTTTCCGCCTGCGGGCGGTCGCGCCGGGGCTTGCGGTTCGGTTCACCATGACGGCGACGTGAGGGGCGCCAGATTTCCATTTCGACGGGTTCGGCAGCTGCGGCTTCTGCCATCGCGGTTTCTTCGGGGGCGGTTTCTTCGGCGGCGGCTTCTTCGGAGGCAACTTCTTCAGGGGCAACTACTTCAGGAGCAGCTTCCTCGCTCGCGAGTTCTGCTGCCGCTTCCACTGTTTCGACTGGTTCCTCGGCAGGAGCTGTCTCATCGGATGCCGTTTCCGCCGGTGCCTCTGCCGGTGCTTCGGCAGCGGGGGCCGGGGTGGGCGGTACGATCTTTTCCACCTGCGAGCGATAGCCGAGGCCGCGCAGCAGGCTTGCAAATTCTTCGCCCGAGCAGCCGACAAGCGACATCATGTCGGGCGTCACGACGAAGCCGCCATTATAGGTCCGTGCCGCGATGACGGGGCGGATGAGATCGGCCACGCGCTCCAGCATATCGAGGCGGACGGCGCGCTTGTCACAGACGCGGAAACCGAGCGCGGCGTAGAAGCCCTCGGGCGCTGCCGGATCAGCGGGAACAGAGGTAAGGCCCGGCGTGGGCAGCGGCGGCAGGCTGGCGAGAGGATCTTCCATATCCTTCGCTTCCTTGCGGGCCAGCGCCCAGAGCGCCAGCTTCAGCCGCGCAGGGGCGGGCTTCAGCAGGGCAGGCATGAAAATGGAATAAGCGCCAAAGCGCACGCCATGCTTGCGAAGCTGGCCACGCGCTGCCTGAGCGAGGGCGCGCACATCTTCCGACACTTCCTCGCGTGGCAGGGCGCCGAGATTTTCGACAAGGCGGAAAGCAACGCCGCGGGCAAGGCCTTCAATGTCTGTCGCATCGCGCAGCGCGACGAGCGGCGCGAGCACCTGTGTCACATGCACTTTCAGCCAGGCATCGAGCCGGGCTTGCACGGCTTCGCGCGCGGGCCCGTTCAATTGTTCGCCTGCGATGAGGTCCACACGCGGCTGGAGGACATTGTCGCTGCCAGCGAGCCGGGCAATGGGATGACCCGCCCAGACGATGCGTGCATGTTCCGACAGTGTTATATCCGCGTCGGGTGCTGTTACGAGCCGCTGCGCGCGGCTTGCGATTTCGGAATTCAGCGCAGGCTCGGCGGCGGCGCGCAGAACCTTGGCCTGTTCCTCTTCCGCACGCGGATCGGGCACGAATACAAATCCTTCGAGATGGCCGGCATATTCGCCTTCGACCAGAACCTCGCCATCGCCGTTTACAGCCGCCATAAGATCCTCATTCTGGCGCAGACGTTTCATCAGGACGCTGGTGCGCCGATCGACAAAGCGTTGCGTCAATCGCTCGTGGAGCGCGTCAGACAGCCTATCCTCTATATTACGCGCGCGCTCCTGCCAATGCGCTGGATTTTGAAGCCAATCTGCCCGGTTTGCCACATAGGTCCAGGTCCGCATATGGGCAAGGCGGGTGGCGAGTGTATCAATGTCCCCGTCGGAGCGGTCGAGCTTGCCGATCTGGCCCGCAAGCCAGTCATCAGGGATGCGTTCCGGCGTATCCCCGCCCGTATTCATGAGAAAGAGATAGATCCGCGCGAGCAGCGAGGCATGTTCGCTTGCGAGCGTCTTGCGGAAGTCCGGCACCTGTGCCACTTCCCATAGCCGCCGGATGGCGTAGGGGTTGCGGGCGATCTCGGCAATTTCCGGCGCGCGCCTCATCCGGTCCAGCGCCTCTATGTCGCTTGCCGCCGGGGCGCGTGTCAGCCCGGCGCGGCCCGGTGTCATGTCGAGGCTGCGCATCAGGGCCGGTATGGTCGCGAAATCGAGATGGGGATTGCGCCACTGGAATACGCGCTCAGGCTCGAAATGGTGGCTTTCGATCCGTGCGATCACATCATCCGGCAGCGAGGTAGCCTCGCCCGTCACGCCGAATGTGCCGTTATTCATGTAGCGCCCGGCCCGGCCTGCAATCTGGGCAAGCTCGGTTGCTGCGAGAGGGCGGTGCTGCGCGCCATCAAATTTTTGTGTAGAGGCAAAGGCGACATGGTCCACATCCATGTTGAGGCCCATGCCGATGGCATCTGTCGCGACGAGAAAATCGACTTCGCCGGCCTGATAAAGCGCCACCTGTGCATTGCGGGTGCGGGGGCTCAATACACCCATCACGACCGCGGCACCCCCGCGCTGGCGGCGGATCAGTTCGGCAATCGCATAGACCTGCTCGGCGGAGAAGGCGACGATGGCCGAGCGGCGCGGCAGCCGCGTGATCTTCTTTGCGCCCGTCCATGAAAGTTCCGAGAAGCGCGGACGGTTGATGAAGCGCGTATCGGGCAGAAGTTTCTGGATCAGGCTTCGCGCGGTTTCGGAGCCAAGCATCATGGTTTCAGAGCGGCCCCGCGCGCGCAGCAGCCTGTCTGTGAAGGTATGGCCGCGCTCGCGATCAGCGGCGAGCTGGATTTCATCGACAGCGAGAAAATCGACTTCTCTCTCGAGCGGCATCGCTTCCACGGTGCAGATGAAATAGCGGGCAGAGGCTGGCAGGATTTTTTCTTCGCCCGTGATCAGTGCGACGGCGCGCGCGTCCTTCACCTTCACCACGCGATCGTAAATTTCGCGGGCAAGCAGGCGGAGCGGCAGGCCGATCATGCCGCTCTCATGGCCCATCATCCGTTCAATGGCCAGATGCGTCTTGCCGGTATTGGTCGGCCCCAGAACAGCCGTGATGCGGCGCCGTTCGGCTATGCCGTCACGCAGGCGGTTTTCGGCGTCAGCCGGAATAAGGGCGGGGGACGGGGTACTCATGGCTCTGCCGCACATTCCGCGCAAATGGGGCCGGAAGCAAGTGCCAGGGACGTTAACCCAAGGCGCATTAAGGAAAGGAATATTGGGCGAACGAATCGGGTCCGAATCGCTGACCTTCGGGTTTTCCGGCTTCGTTCACGGCTAAATCTTGTGTGCTCACAAGAGTTTAGGCAGACAAACTCTTAACGCGACCTTTTTATTCTGCCTTCCCCAACGTTCCCGCGTCGCATTCGTTGCGTCTGCGTGCCTTCCCCTTTTCGTAACTGGACCGCGGTCTATAGTGTCGGGCATCGACATCTAAATCACCGCCTCCGGCGATCAGCGACCGGAGGAAGAGAGGGAGGCAATTCATGGATTTCAGGATTCCCAAGGAGATCACCGACTATCTCGCCGTTCTGGACGACTTCATCGAGAAGGAAATCAAGCCGCTTCAGGCGCAGGACGATAATGAGCGCTTCTTCGATCATCGCCGCGAACATGCCCGTACCGATTGGGACAATCAGGGTCTGCCGCGCCATGAATGGGAGGAACTGCTGGGCGAAATGCGGCGCCGCGCCGACCAGGCGGGTCATCTGCGTTTTGCCCTGCCGAAGGAATATGGCGGCAAGGACGGTTCCAACCTCGCCATGGCCGTGATCCGCGACCATCTCGCGGCGAAGGGGCTTGGCTTGCATAACGACCTTCAGAATGAATCATCTATCGTCGGCAATTTTCCGACCGTTCTGATGTTCCGCGACTTCGGCACGGAAGAGCAGAAGAAGACCTTCATTGAAGGCTCGCTCAACGGAACGATCCGTGTTGCCTTCGGTCTCACCGAGCCTGATCACGGATCGGACGCCACATGGATGGAAACGACGGCGAAGCGCGAAAAGCGTGATGGCGTTGATGGATGGGTCATCAATGGTCAGAAGATGTGGAATACGGGGCTTCATGTGGCAACGCATGACTTCGTGTTTGCGCGCACAAGCGGCAAGCCGGGTGATGCGCTCGGCATTACCTGCTTCATCGTGCCAATGGATACACCCGGCGTGAAGATCGAGGAATATCTCTGGACCTTCAACATGCCGACAGACCATCCGCGTGTGTCCTTCACGAATGTGTGGGTGCCGGATGGTTCCTATCTCGGTGATCCCGAGCGCGGCCTCGAACTTGCGCAGCATTTCGTGCATGAGAATCGCATCCGTCAGGCGGCATCAGGCGTGGGTGCCGCGCAATATTGCATTGAGGAGAGCGTTGCCTATGCGAAGCAGCGCAAGCCCTTTGGCAAGCCGCTTGCGTCAAACCAGGCGATCCAGTTCCCGCTGGTCGAAGCGCATACGGAATGCGAGATGATCCGCAACTTCATCTACAAGACCGCATGGGAAATGGATCAGATGTCGAAGCCCGATGTCGCGAAATATCTCTCTGACAGGGTTTCGATGTGCAACTACCGGGCGAACAGGCTTGTCTGTCAGGTGGCGGACCTTGCCATTCAGGTGCATGGTGCGATTGGCTACTCGCGACACAAGCCCTTCGAGCACATCTATCGCCACCACCGCCGCTATCGCATTACGGAAGGATCGGAAGAGATCCAGATGCGCAAGGTGGGTGGACATCTTTTCGGCTATATCGGTGCGAACCGCTCGCCGAAATAAGCAATAATCCATCCGATTGCGATGTCAGAGAGGCCGTCACGCTCCTTGCGTGGCGGCCTTTTCCATGCGCTCGTTCCAGACGAGGCGCCAGCCTGGCATCACCATGGTTGCGGTGGTGCCTGTACCCAATTCGCTTTCGAGGTGGAACTCGCCGCCATGCATCTCGATCAGCGATTTGGTGATGGGCAGGCCCAGCCCCGTGCCGCCATGCTGGCGCGATGTTGCATCATCAACCTGACCGAACGGCTCCAGCACTTCGCGCAGTTTGTTCGAAGGAATGCCTATACCTGTATCGCTGACCGAGAGGCTGAGATCGCCCGCCCCGGTGAGTGACGCGGAAATGGAAATGGTCCCGCCAACCGACGTGAATTTTGCCGCGTTGGAAAGCAGATTCAGCATGATCTGGCGCATGGCGCGCTGATCAGCGCGCAGGTCCGGCATGTCATCCGGCAGGTTGAGCGAGACGGACTGGTTTTTCTCGCTGGTGCGTGCGCGCATCATTTCCACTGACCAGTGCAGAACAGCGATCAAGTCGATCTCGCCTTCTTCAATCGCATAGCGACCGGCTTCAATTTTCGAGATGTCTAGAATGTCGTCGATGACACTGAGAAGGTGGCGGCCGCTATCGTGAATATCCTTGGTATATTCGATGTAACGTTCGGAGCCGATGGGGCCGAACATTTCCTGCCGCATGATTTCCGAAAAGCCGATGATTGCATTGAGGGGCGTGCGCAACTCATGGCTCATATTGGCGAGGAACTTCGTCTTGGCACGGTTTGCGAGCTCCGCGGCCTCCGTTGCACGCCGCAGATGTTCATCCGAACGGCGGCGTTCAATTGCGATGCTCGCAAGATGGGCCATGCCGAGAAGATACTCCCACTCCCACGCATCGGGTGTGCGCTGCGAAGGGAAATAGAGCGCGAAAGCGCCGATCACCCTGCCATCATGTCCGGCAATTGGCTGGAACCAGAGCGTGTGCAGCCCTTGACGCTGCATGTAGGAAGCAATCTTGTGGCCGTGACGCTTGTCCTGAAGGTCGGTCACGACAACAGGCGTACCAGCGAGCGTTGCCGCGCCAAAGGTTTCCTTTTTCTGCGCTCGCCAGAATATGCTGACGAGATCATGAAAATCGTCGGGCAGGCTGGGCGCCGCGCAGGTGATGAATTCACGGTCCGCATCGAGAAGGAAGACGGCGACGCGCGCGCCCGGATTGGTTTCCTCTGCCGCAACCGCGATGCGCATCATAACGGCCGAAAGAGACTCCCCCTTGGCCAGCGCCTGCAAGACCTGAAACTGACCGCGCTGTTCTGCTTCGGTGCGTTTGCGTTCGGTGATGTTGCGGATGTTGACAACGAAGCCACGCACATTCTCGTCATCAAGCAGGTTTGTCAGTGTGGATTCGATCCAGATCACCTGCCCGTCACGGCGTGGTACAGCGAGTTCGTAGCTCGTCATTCTTGCGCCGTCGCAAGGGATGGCAGATGCGGCATCAATGATCCGGTGCTTTTCCTCGGGGTTCACGAGATCAAGGTAGCTTTGACCAATTAACAATTCCGGCGGCAGGCCAAGCTTTCTGGCTGCAGGTGACGCATACTGAATAATGGCCTTCTCATCCGTTACAAGCACGACGTCGAATGCATTTTCAACCAGCGCGCGGAAATGATGCTCGCGGCGTTTGAGTTGGGTGTTTGCGTCTTCGGCTTCTTGCCTCGCCGCTTCGGAAATGTTGCGCGCATGGCCAAGGTCACGGATGAGTTCCGTATTGCGCAACCGCAAATCCAGCGTTTCGATTGCGGCCTTGCGTTGATGCCGGGCGATGCGCAGCAGGTAAATATAGGTCGGTATGCAGCCCACACCGATGGCGAGATAAACGGGCTGTCCTTGCGCAAGGCAGAGGCCGATCACAGCCATCATGATCGGCACTGTAACGGCGATGAGCACCGGGACGGTCTGATGCGCCGTTTGCGATGCCATCACCACATGAACGACCAAGATCATCAGCAGTGCAAAATTCTGGATGTCGCCGCTGCCATTCCAGAAGAGCGGAATGAGACCGAGCCAGAAGAAATTCATCACCCAGTAGCGGATCGCGGTTGCCTTGATCCAGGGTTTCGCGTCGGCAAGCCCGTTTTGGCTCGCGGCGAAGAAGCGATTCTGGAAAAAGAAATACTCGGCATGGATTGACACAAGGGCGAGCCACCAGAGCGCGATGACCCAACCGGGATAGGAAGACTTGAGCGTCAGTGCCAGCGCACCGGAAACGACGGGGAAGAACAGCGGCAGGCCGCGATAGGCATGCATGATGGCGCTGTAGAGTTCGAGGCGGATCATTTGAGCGCGGTTTTCCCCGCACGGCGTCGCAGCATCAACCGGGTTGCCGGTGGCCTGCGTTTTGCCATGCTCAGAATGTGTTGCGCTTGAGATATGTGCCTCGCTCATGGCGACGGGGTCCCTCTCTCCCCGGTAATGGAATCCCGCCTTTGGGAAAGCCTAGTAGAGCGGAGGTAAAGTTTCCCTGAACGCAAAGAGCCCCGGCTGTCTCCCGCCGGGGCTCCTGGTTAACGATGCGCCGGGCTCAAGCCCGGTGCTGTCGGCCTTAATGGGGGTTCGGCATGCTCGGGATCTTGTGCTCCTGCAGCGGGCGGCGCGCTTCGCGCACGCAGCTCCGGCGAATATCCTGATCAAGCTGCGTGTCGGGCTCCCAATAGCTCGGGGTCCACCGCAAGGCGCGGGCATCGGCGGTGGCATTATCTTCGCGTGTCAGAACACTCTTGAAATCCTCTGCGACGGAAGGGTCAGGCTGAACACCAAGTGACAAAAGGCTTGGATTGCGACTATAAAGCTTTGCCCATTTGGCGCCTTCAACAGGGTTTTCGGCCAGGCCGTCGCCACGCAGATAGAGGCGTGCCAAAAGCTTTTGTGCGTCGGCCCAGCCTGCGTTCGCGGCGCGCCCTACCCATGTGGCACCTTCAACCTTGTCGCCAGCCGCAAGGTGGCACTGGCCGAGTGCCGTCTGCGCCCCTTCGTAGCCATGGCCTCGATAGGCGAAGCAGGTGAGCACGTTGAATGTTTCCTCGTCGCAAGTGCCTTGCGCGGCGCGGTTCACAGCCTGCGCATAGAGGGTACTGGTCGGGTCCATCTCGGCAGGTGTGGGGAGGACACGGCCATCGGCGTCGCGCTTGCGGGGGCCGCCTTCACCGCCACCACAGGCTGAGAGCGCAATGGCCATCGCGCCGAGCAGCAGGATGAAGCGTGTCCGAGTTCCGATGTGAGATCGTGCCGACATATCCATCTCCCCCCAATAGTCTGGCCCGTTGGCGTTGCCGATCTTAAAGGGCCGTGGTCGTGTATTGCACCCCGCTCGTTTGCGAAAAGCGACCAGGGCGGGTGCAAGTAGTGCCGGAGCGTGGCCGCTTACGCAACGAAATTGCGGAATTGAACGCCGGTTTGTCTGATTGTTTGACCCGAATAACCTCATCCCGGATACTCCGCGCAACTTTTTGGGGCCGGTGCCCGGCATGGTATGGTACCGACAGAAAAATCCGGCAAATCCGTGAGTTGTGAGAAAAAATGGCGGACAAGAAGACGCTGAAGGATTGGGAAGCATCGGTTGCAAAGCAGACAAAGGGTGCAGGTTCTGCATCTCTTGTCTGGCACACGCCCGAAGGCATCGATGTAAAGCCGCTTTATACGGCCGAAGATCTCGAGCGGATCGCGCAGGATGGCTATGAGGCGAACACGTTGCCGGGTTTCGCGCCCTATACGCGTGGGCCGCAAGCAACGATGTATGCGGGCCGTCCCTGGACCATCCGCCAATATGCGGGGTTTTCTACGGCGGAAGAGTC
>JBAYOU010000029.1:0-9618 GCA_041678065.1 Parvibaculum sp.
AAAAAACACGAAAAACGGGCAATATTCGGTCAAGGACTGACCAATATCGCGAAAGACTGCTTCAGCCGCGTTCCGAAGGCGATGCGGACGCGAAGCGGGAGGGCTTGTTCAGACCTTCCCTAAAGCCGCAGATGTAAGTACCACCTATCGATTAATGGAGTGTTCGTGAACTACAAGTACTTTCGGGGAGGAGTCCGCAGTGCACCTCAACTTTTCTGAGGACGAAGTAAAGCGCCTGCATAAAATTGCCGAGCACTTTGGTCTAACAAGCCCCGACGATCTGATTCGCCGCTGGCTCGGCGAGTGCGAGGAACAGGTTGAAAGAGACACCGTCTCCAGCGATTTCGAATATAAGCGCCCGAAAACATTTTGGAAGGGATCGGCCGGAAAGATATATCACGGCGACAGCCGCGGATTGCTTCACAAAACACTAGAGGAACATTCAGTTGACTTGGTGGTTACCTCGCCGCCTTTTGCTTTGAGACATAAAAAGGCCTACGGCAATGAGGACGCACACTTATATTTGCGTTGGTTCAGGCCTTTCGCAGCTGGTTTAAAGCGGGTTTTGAAACCACACGGAAGCCTAGTCATAGATATCGGCCCAGCTTGGCAAGAGGGGATTCCAGCGAAAAGCTTATACCAGTTCGAGCTGCTGACTATGCTTTGCGAGGAGTATGGGTTCTATCTCGCCCAAGACTTCTACTGGTGGAATCCGTCACGAATGCCGGTGCCCGCCGAATGGGTCAATATCCGGAGACTGCGAGTTAAGGATTCGATCAATCCAGTCTGGTGGCTGTCTCCGACCCCGTGGCCCAAGGCTAGCAACCGTAGGGTACTGACCCCATACAGCAAATCGCAGCGCTCGTTAATGAAGTCGGGATATAATGCTGGACCGCGCCCATCTGGGCACGTGGTTTCAGATGTATGGAATCGGGACAATGGCGGAGCAATTCCATCGAACCTGATTGCCGCCCCCAACACGGCGTCCGATGACCCATATCTGAAATATTGTCGCATGCATGGCCTGGAGCCGCATCCGGCGCGTTTTCCATGGACACTTCCCGAGTTCTTTATCCGAATGTTGACTGACAAGGGCGACGTAGTATTAGACCCGTTTGCCGGCTCTTGCATTACTGGAGAGGTCAGCGAAATGCTCGGTCGCAACTGGATCTGTGGGGAGATTCACGAACACTATCTGGAAGGGGCACTCAGCAGATTTAAGAAGACAACCAGGAGACATGCTGCTCCGACGCAGCCGCCGGAAGGCTACCGTGCCCGAGCCCCTCATCCTTACTGCCCCGCTGCAGAAGAGCCACTCGACCCCGAAGGTGGAAGAGTATTGGACTAAGCGTCTTCCGGTGCGACAGTTTCGACTTCCGCATTCGCTAGCCGCCACCGACCAGAATCGTCCATTTCTGCGAAGTCGTCACAATATGACGGCAGTGTGGCACGATCTACCTTGCGCTCGATAATTCTCTCGACTTCTGCGTGCACCTCATCTGTCGTCAACCCTCTCTCACCGCCTTGTTCAAGCGCCCGTCGGACCGCATGAACTAGCGTCAGCCGCCGCGGCTCTCCCCAATCAGATATATACAATATCTGCCCTCTAGCCAAGCTCATGGTGCCGCGCCGCCGTGCGAGCTCAAGGATGAGCATCGGGTCATGCTCCGCCGCCGAGGACATCTGCGACGATTCCAAGATGCCACTTACCTCTGAAGCATGGATCCCCTTTTGCCGAGAATGCAACTCAGCTTCTATCACGTTCGTTAGACGCTGAACGTCTTCGGGTGAGAATGGAACGTCCCTAGGCACCAACCCCCACACGCCAGGAGAGACCCGTATTAGTGGGTCACCTTGGTGGATTTGGAAGTTCTGGCTTAGCCCCCGCTCTTTAGATAGGCGAGCTTGTATTTCACCTATCGACATTGGCTGCCCTTCTGCTTGCAACAGCGCAATCACCGCCTGTCGAACATCGATCCGATGAGCTACACCTTTAAGCCCACTAGAGCGTGGCACCCACACCATTCTCCCTAAATTGACAAGATCTTCCGAAGTGCTGAGCGCAACTGACACTAGGTACGGGTCCATAGCGACAGAGATGTCGGGATACTCTTCCTCCAACGCAACCGCAATTTCCCGCGCGTGCCATTGTCGCCCCTCCCCATTGGACATGATGAGATCCTCAGCGGCTGAAACTATTGCTTCCAATTCCTCTTTCCGTAAGGGGATGTGCCGCTCCAGCCCGAATGTACCCCTTCCCAACAGGAGCGCGACATTTGCGGCAGCAGCGTGCGCTCGCCTAGCTTCTACATCTCGACCGAGCCGATCACTGCACCTGGCAGCGATCTCCGTGTAGTGCAAAGGGGTCGACGCTTCCGCTAGCACGGCTTCCACAGCGAGATCTACGCTTCCTCCATAGCTGACTAGCTCACGCTCTCCTGAGACCTCCGCAAAGTGGGCAAGCTTGGTTGCCTCTCTCCAGAACGCGTCACTGAGCTCCTGAGCTGCACTTGGGAGAAGCCCTTCAATTGCGAGGCGCACCTGAGCTTCGGTTAGACCTTGGCCGACCATTCCCGCAACGATGCCGCGAGCCTTGGCGATGGCATCAAACCAAGCCGACCTGGAGATTCGGCTGACGACCGTTTCCTTCTCCACCTCGAGCAACGCAAACTCTGAGGCGCAGAAGTGCTTCAGCGCGTACCTGAATGGGACCGGATCTCTTTCGACGTTGCAAAACCATGGGTCAAGAATTTCTAAGCCGTGCAGCGGAACCGGGAACGAACTTTGATCCAAAATCGACGTCAACCGCCTTCTAAGCTCATCGTTCCACGACCTCATGGCGCGAACTCTCGCGACCGCCTTAACTTCGATTTGGCGAACCCGCTCACGCGTCCGCCCGAACTGCCGGCCGATCTCCTCGAGCGTCTTAGTGTCTCCGCCAAAGCCCATCCTCGCTTTCAAGACCTCGCGATGTTGCGGCCTCGCGAACTCCACACACCCTCGAAGTAACGCGGTGACACTCTCGCTAGGCTCGGCTGCTGGGCGAACGGCCTTTGCGTTGAGTAGCTTTGTCGAACTTTCTTGGTCGTGCCCCATCGTTGGGAGCCTTTGGGTTCCGACGGCCTCACTGCGCAATGAGATGGTCTGAAGCGCAGCCGGAGTTGGAGATATCCAGGGACCCCTGACAAAGCTTTCTAGCAGTTCGCTACCCACTTCAGCTCTTGACTTTGCGCCAAGGTTGCTAATTCCTAAAAGGCCATCTCTACCAGCGCGCTCTAGGTCGCGGATCTTGCTGGCGCCCAATGCACTCAAAGCGTTGACAGACCTGATCGACAGGCTAAGGGACGCTATGCTTCTATCGAGCAGCCACTCCGGTGCGAACCGGAGGTTGCGGATCAGGCTGTTTACATCAGGCAAAAGCCCAACATAATAAGCATATCGCTCCCAACCCAGAGCTTCTCGTACGGCGTCTGGGAGCTCGGGCTCATTCTGAAGATATGTCGCTTCATCTAAAACGCCGTTCTCTCGTGCAGATTTTGCTAGATCTGCATTCGTCACATCCAAACTCAGGACCCAGTCCGGCTTAGACCGATATTCCTCATAAAAAAGGTGGCACTCGTCGAGGGACGGCTTAGGCTTTACGTCTTGGGCGCGCTCCGACGTCGGCTCATCGCTGTAGCCCCAACCGGTGGCGGCTACGTAAAGGTTTATCTCCTGGAGTACGCCAAGGTGGCGCCCAAGTGTCGTGTGACCGGGGGGAAGTGCATAGTAGGCCGCATCTGTAAGCACGAATCGACCGGAGAGGCCACTCAATATCGGCTCGAGTTGCTCCGTGGCCGGGCGTGAGAATCCTGTATGTAGAACGGCCACAGATTCCCCGTTTTCCTCGAACCGAAGCCTCCATTCGGACTCCAACCCCTCAAGATTACGATGAATGCTCACGCTCCAGTCCCCGGGTGACCGAAGAAACATCAAGAATGCCCTTAGCGCGCTCACTAGCAGTTATCCTAGCTCTCTGACTTCTTTCAACAATGCGGCCAGATCAAGGGCACCGGATGAGGCCCGGTGCCAAAGCTCAGTTACGCCCCATTCCGCTAGCCGCTCCGCCCACTTGTAAACGGGAAGTGACTCCGTATCATGCAATGTCCTAATTGCATCGTAGATTTCGCGATCGGGATCGATGGTGCCGACGCTAAAGACTGTGGTTCTAGGGGCCGCCGGGTCACCCGGCACAACACCATGCGCTAGGGCTAGGGCGATGCCGAAGCGGTATGCGTCGGCCATTTCCGCAAAGTGCTCATCCTCCTTAAGACGCTTAAGCAGGGAGTGCCCTTTTTCGCTGAGACCGATCATTGTCGGTTCAATACTCGAGGTCATAGATTAATCCTCTCGATTTTGGAATGACGGGCATTAACCTCTTTAATTTCGTAGGAACCACCGATTCTCTGCGAGATTGGGTCCAGGTCCCGCGGGCGGCGGATTTCCCCGCCATGCACTAAAAGCACCAGCTGACTGGTGGTAGTCGGGAGGTACTTTAGAATATTGTCTCGGTGTTTAAGATCTAGGCGACCGAACGGGGTGTCCATTACCACCGGGCCAGCAGATCGCCCAGTCCTCGCCAAGCCATCGATCAGTGAAAGCGCCACAATCTGCTCCGCCCCGGCGCTTCTTATCGCTACGTCAGCACCTGTCTCATCCAATATTTTGAGTCCAAAGTTGGCGTTGATCTCCAGTCCAGAGTAGGTCTTTTGCGTAGTCAGCTCTTGGAAGGCTTCGCTGGCCCTTTCTTGGACATGCTTACGCAGCTTCTCCCGTAGCTTCTCAATACTCTCTGCAAACACTCGCTCGACTGATGTAGCCAAGTTCACCAGCGACGTACTGGCACTAGCTCTCGCTTGCGGCATACTATGCAACGCTCGAGCCACCATAGCTAACTGGTTATTCGTAGTGTCAATACTGCGCCGAACGCTATTAATGTCGGTGAGAAGCGCACCTTCCTCGCGTAGTAGTCCGTCCCTAAGCTGTCTTTTCCGGGCGATCTCAGCGGTATCGAAGCCCCGCACGTCCTCCTCAAGACGATCAGACTCATTGTCTAATTTCGTAAGCTCGACATCCAGCTTTCTATACTGGGCGCTAGTACTCTCTAATTTATGCGCGACAGATGCCGACAACATCTTGTCCACAAATTTAAGGCGTTGAATCACCTCGGACAGGTCGTCATCTGTCACTTCAATTTCTCGAACTTGCACCTCAAGAAGCCCCAGCTCTGAACCGTATTTCTCGCGGTCCTCGAGATTCCCGCGCTGTCCGCAAGTCGGGCATTTTTCAGTTTCAAGCAAGTCCCGAAGACCCTCAGCCTGCGACTGGAGAGAACTCTTCCTCTCCATCAGGCGACTAATTCTGTTCCGCTCTTCTAACAACGAGGCGCGACGCACCTCAAACTTGTGACGGAGCAGATCTCTCCAAGCATCCCGCATCAACGAGAGCCTCTCGGCATCTAGGTCGTTCTGCTGCGTGAGAATGTCCTTTTGTCGTTGGCGCACTGAGTCGAGCTGAACCTTGGCTCGGTGAACTGCGTCAACCTTGTCCAGCTCCTCCTCAAGCTTTCCCCGTTCTCGCTTCTTGTCCGTCAGCACGGACAACAACCTGGCAAGGTCCTCTTCTTGAGAATCCAACGTGACTTGAAGCTCTGCTTGTCGCTTTGCTTGATTCTCCAATCCGGAAACGTGCGCCAAGTCCTTCGCTTGCTGCTTTTGAGCCGCCCTTAAAACGGTTCCCACATCGGTGCGCCCGTTAATGAGCGTCGGCACACCCAGGACTTGTTCGATCGCCAACTTGATCGCCTTACCTTGCTCGCTTCCCTCGATCAGCAGCTCTTCATATTCCTGAAGAAGCTCTCCATCGAAGAGAAAGAACCTTGACACCTGTTCGGGAACATACCGATTAATCTCAGAAGCGACATTTTGGCCGGAGACCAAAAGACTATCCTTCTGAAGCAACACCTCTACTTCAAAATCCTCAGGCCTCGTCGGCCGCGCGACTATCGCTTTCTTGGTGGCTCGCCTCAGGAGATTGTACTGATGGCCATCGGCCTCGAATTCAATTCGAACCTCCATATTCCAGTCGCCCTCATCGCCGGCCTCCTTATTATGGAGCTCGTGTAGCGGCAACTCGCGGAGGTGTCGCCCTAAGGCCTTCTCATAGAAGCCCCACCTTATAGCATTGAGTAAGCTGGTCTTACCCCTCATGTTGTCGCCAAATATGATTAGTACGTTACGCCTTTCGTCAGTCGGAAAAACGATGGAAGTCTTCCCCTTATACGGCATGAAGTTTTCCATGCTTAGCCTTAGTAGCTTCACGTCAAGCCCTCTTCAGCCGATTGGGATATAAATTCCTCTAAAGCCCGTCGGGTTTCCTGGATAACAAGTTCCCGATCGTCGTCATACTGATGGGCCGCCTGCAACAGAACCAGTCTGCGCAGCAGGTCTTTCGGAACATCTGCTGCACTTGCTTCAGCGACCTCCAATAGCGTCTCTAGCGCAAACCCGGGTGTTGAATCGCTCATCCCTCCTCCTCAATTCCGCCTTCAGATCTACCTTCAACATCTAATCCGAGATTCAAAGCCAGCGCCCTTAACTCGGCGCCGGCTGACTTGTTGAGAGCATGGCTGGCAAACTCCACAGCTCTCTGGAACTCTGCCTTTAGCAAGGACAGTTGCTCGGGCTCACCTTCTACGCTGACTGGAAAAACCACCGCATCGTATATTCTCGCGAGGTATTTGTCTGGCGCTTTCCTGAGGACACGTCCACGCCGCTGAATGAATTGCCGCGGGTTTTGCGAGGATGCGAGAATCAGAGCGTGATCGGCGACTGGTATATCGACCCCTTCATCTAAGCACCGGATCGAGACTAGGACACCACCAGACACGCGGAACCAGTCGAGGGTAGCGGCAGCGTCTCCAGCCATGGCCGAGTGGTACTCGGTCGCCTGAAGTCCCACGTTTCGAAGAGCCTCTAAAACATCGGACATCTGATCCAAGTCTTCGCAATAGACGAGCCAGCGCTGGCCCTCCGAGTAGTTTCCCTTAATCAGGTCAAGCGCGGCTTGGACCTTGTTCGCTGCCTTCTTGGCGATCCGAGATCGCTGAATAGCAAGCATCTTCGCCCGATCCGAGAACTGTCTTCTACCCGCCCCGTCTTCCGGCGCTCTAGCGACTTCTGCCGAAATTTTTTTTGTCAAGGCCTTCCACTCGTCCGCTTCTTCCGCAGTTAAGTGGGTGACGTGCGGAAAGTACTCATAATTTACGAGCCTTCCTGCCCGGATAGCGTCATACAAGGTGAAGGGAGGGGGCACTGTATCGCCAAAATAGCTCACAATTCTCTGCGTCCCCTCCGGGTCGCCATAGCGTGTCGGGGTGGCACTGAGCCCGATACGCGACCCAGTGTCAATCTTCATGCATCTAGAATTGAATTCGCTGCCGATCTGATGCACCTCGTCGGCCACTATCATCAGATGTGATCCAGGAAAAACACCGGACACAAAGCCATCCGTGGCCGCAGTTTGCATGGTCGAGATCACAACGCGCTGATCGGCTTGTGGCGCTGGCGCGGTCATACTCCTTAATCGTTGCCCCTCTGACCACCGGCTATTTCCAGCACCGCAAAGCATGATCGCTGCGGAAGGGAACTCTTCCCTGACCTCCTGCGCCCATTGTTTGAGCAGGAGCGAGCTTGGCACCAAGATCAGTACGGGTAAACCCGCGCTCAGATGCGGCCTCATTGCAGTCAAAGCAAGAAAGGTTTTCCCGCTTCCCGTGGCGTGTTCAAAGACTCCGCGCTTGCCGCGTACAGTCCATGCTTTAATGGCGCGCTCTTGGTGCGGCATTGGCCTCCGCTTTTTGCTATCGGAGGTGATGTTCGAGAGGTCAATGTGGTCTAAGCGGCCTAGACTCTTCGACACTAGCTTTTGCCTCGCTGCTGCGGGGAAATCGAGGACATCTATGCCCGGCACCCGCCCTGACCAGAGGCGGTCTAGATATTGCTTGTGCCGTACAACTCTTTCCGACTCTGAGCCGTCGCGCCAACTGCAAAAGACCTCAATAGCCTCATGATTGCCTTGGTAGCTCCAGCCGTGCCAGGTCTCATTCGCTGACCCTAAGAATGAAACCGAGTCGCCGAATACATCAGTAAAAATCCCGATCTTTTCATGGAATATCCCGGAAGCTGAGCGCCGGATTGCTATCTTGACCTCTAAGGCATCCGCAGCTATTAGCGTTGCAAGCACCCTTGTCCGGTATTCGGTTTCGCTGTTCGTCAACAGCGATTCTATTTCATCAAGCAGCACCTTTTCCGCCGCTTTGGAGCGAAGCTGATATCCGGACTGGATACTCTCGATATCTTCAGAGCTTAATGACGGTGAACATAGCAACCTCAGCCTGCCTCCACGCCGAGCGAATGCGACTGTTGGCGGACCTACCATTAAGTATATTGACGACCGAAAGTATCCGACCGCTCTCTCATATATTTGGGCATGATCTAGTGACGGAATATAAAATTCGTCGACGAGATCATCGTCACCCGTCCGGTACTGTGTGCGATACACAACTTTGCGCAGCCCCATTCCCCCTCCAAGGCCTGTTTCACTTCCCCATCTTACCGCGTGTCAGTCCTTGATCCCATATCGGCGCCTGATTAGCCCCGACTCTCAGCCATGAAAGTTGCTCGCAGCCCGCAGGCGCGGCTCCGGACAAGGCTTGCAGCGCATCATCGCCGTGGCAAGTCGCGGCAGCATCTCGCGCAGGCGAAACCGGCGGTTGAAACGATACGCCGCTTCGGCCAGGTAGCGCCGCGCGTACTTGGTCTGTTTGATGGCATGGTACGTGCCGCTGATCACCCGGAAAAACCCCTGCTCAACATGCAAGCCCCCTGGATTGTGCAAAAACGCGCGATTATGTGGGGAACCACACCCGAAAGCGACCTGCGCCGTCCTCTCCCCCTGCACGCAGCACCGCTCTCCCGGCGCTGCGCCATGAGACCGCAGAAGTGCATGCCGCCCGACGACGACACGTCGGGAGCGCCCTCGCGCAGGGCTGTCGCCGGCAGTACACAGACCTGCCGCACTCGGCTTGATGAGGAAACCCTCATGTACTGATGCGAGTGGATACAGAAACCACTCATGCCCGGAGGGCATGATGTACGACCCCGCCACTGACCGAGCACGCGCCCCATGAGCCGATCGAACTGGAAACCCGAAACCATCGCCGTCCATGCCGGCTACTCGCCCGACCCGACCACGCGCGCGGTCGCGGTGCCGATCTACCAGACCGTGGCCTACGCCTTCGACAGCACCCAGCACGGTGCCGATCTGTTCGATCTGAAGACGCCGGGGAATATCTACACCCGCATCATGAACCCCACCACCGATGTGCTGGAACAGCGCATCGCGGCGCTGGAAGGCGGTATCGCGGCGCTGGCGCTGGCTTCCGGACAGGCCGCGATCACCTACGCCATCCTCACCATCGCCCAGGCCGGCGACAACATCGTTTCGGCCGGAACGCTGTACGGCGGCACCTACAACCTGTTCGCCCACACCCTGCCGCAGTACGGGATCGAGGTGCGT
>JBAYOU010000030.1:0-9479 GCA_041678065.1 Parvibaculum sp.
CATCTCTTCCTTGAGCGCACCAGTCACAAGTCGTTGGCGATCAACCCGCGAACGTCCGACAAAGAGCGACGAGACGACCTTGAGCCGGAAATGGGTTTCGCCACCCGGCCTGTGACCGGCATGACCTTTGTGAAGATGCGACTCGTCCACAATCTCGAGTTGTTCGGGTGAAAGCGCTTCTTCAAGCTTGCGACGGATAGTCTCCGCGACTGACATGAAACTGACCGTTAATCTTGGGGGTTGAGGGAGATGGGGTCATGCTTCCTTGTTTTGCAAAGCCAGCCAACCCATAATTTGATCGTGAAACTGAATTCAAAATACTTCGATTCGATCCGGATCGCCCCGCGCAAGCGGCGTGGCGTGGAACAGCCCCCTCATATCCGCCGCATGATGCGCGAGGAAGCGCCAAAAGCGTGTGAATGGGCGGGCTGCCGTGAACAAGGCCTGTTCCGCGCGCCCGCCCTTGGAACAACGGAAGAAAGCGCGAGCCCCCTCGATGCTCCCGCTCGCGAGCAATATGCCTGGTTCTGCGAAACGCATATTCGCGAGTTCAACCAGAGCTATGATTTCTTCAAAGGCATGAGCGATGCCGAAATCGCGACTTTCCAGCGCGATGCCCTGACAGGCCACCGCCCGACCTGGGGTCTTGGCGTAAATGCTGCCAAAGCCGCCTTTGGCGCGCATTTCGCCTCTCGCGCCCGCGAGGGTTCGCCTTTTCGCGATGGTTTTGGCTTTTTTGATGAGGGACCGGGCCATGAGCGCCCGGAAGCCGCAGAAACGCGGCGAAAGCCGCGTGCGCTGGAACAGCAGGCCCTTGATACGCTCGATCTGCCTGCGTCCGCGTCCTTGAACGAGATCAAGGCACGGTATAAGGAACTTGTGAAAAGGCACCATCCGGACGCCAATGGCGGGGACAGGTCCGCCGAGGAGCGTCTGCGCAAGGTCATTCAGGCCTACGATTACCTCCGAAAGAGCGGCTTCTGCTCCTGAGCAGGGGCGGCGTGAAAGGCTGATAGACCCGTCGGAAGGCGGGACGGCCCGCAACCATGCGGCCCGAACTGAGTTTGCGGCGCGGGATCATTCATCCCGCTGAACCATCTGTAAGGACGGAAGTAGGACAAGGATGAGCTTCGAAGCAAGAAACAGCATGTCGGAGAATCTCCCGGACAAGAAAGTCTCTGCCCGGGAAGTGTTCAAGATCGACATCGACATGGAAGTCCCTGCCTTTTCGGAGCCGAATGAGTATGTGCCCGATTACGATCCGGACTACCTCTTTGACCGCGACACGACCATCGCGCTGCTGGCGGGCTTTGCCTATAACCGCCGCGTGATCGTTCAGGGCTATCACGGCACGGGCAAATCCACCCATGTCGAGCAGGTGGCCGCGCGCCTCAACTGGCCCTGCATCCGCATCAACCTCGACAGCCATATCAGCCGTATTGACCTCGTGGGCAAGGATGCGATCGTGCTGAAGGATGGCAAGCAGATCACCGAATTCCGCGAAGGCATTCTGCCCTGGGCGCTTCAGCACCCCGTCGCGCTTGTCTTTGACGAATATGACGCCGGTCGCCCGGACGTGATGTTCGTGATCCAGCGCGTGCTGGAAGCATCTGGCAAGCTCACCCTGCTCGACCAGAACCGCGTCATCCGCCCGCATCCGGCCTTCCGCCTGTTCGCCACCGCAAACACGGTCGGCCTTGGCGACACATCGGGCCTCTATCACGGCACCCAGCAGATCAACCAGGGCCAGATGGACCGCTGGAACATCGTGACCACGCTGAACTACCTGCCGCATCAGCAGGAAGTCGGCATCATGCTCTCCAAGCTAAAGAGCTACGACACGGAGGAAGGCCGCAAGATCATCGACGCGATGGTCCGCGTGGCTGATCTCACGCGTTCGGCCTTCATCAATGGCGATGTCTCGACCGTCATGAGCCCGCGCACCGTTCTGACCTGGGCGGAAAATGCACGCATCTTTGGCGGCGATGTCGGTTTCGCCTTCCGCGTGACCTTCCTCAACAAATGCGACGAACTGGAACGCGCCACAGTGGCGGAGTTCTATCAACGTTGCTTCGGGCAGGACCTGCCCGACTCTGCGGCCAACATCAAGGTCGCCTGACCCATCGGAATGAGGCCGTCCACGAAGCGGACGGTTCGGTAACGCATGAAGCCCAAGGAAAGCCCCGTCGAGCCGTTCAAGCGCGCGCTGAGCCTGACCATGCGCACGATTGCGGAAGAGCCGGAGCTGAACATCACCTTCGGCACGGAAGCGCCAGGCCTTCGCGGCCTGCGTGCCCGCCTGCCCATGCCGAGCCGCACGCTGCCGCCGGAAGAAGTGGCGCAGATGCGCGGGCTTTCGGATGCTTATGCGCTTCGCCTTGCCCATCACGATGAGAAGCTGAACGCGCCTCTCCAGCCGGAAGGCGGTAATGCGCTTGCCGTGTTCGACGCGATGGAACAGGCGCGCTGCGAGGCGATTGGCGCAAATCAGATGCCGGGCATGGCGCAAAACCTTGCCGCCGCGCTGGAACAACGTTACGCCGCGCGCGGCTATGACCGTATCTCGTCGCGCGATGAAGCGCCACTTTCCGAAGCGGTCGCAATGATCGTCCGCGAGAAATTGACGGGTGAGGCGCCACCTCCTTCCGCTGAAAAACTTGTGGCGCAATGGCGCTCATGGATCGAGGAAAAGGCTGGCGATAGCCTCGACCGCCTTTCCGACATCATCGAGGATCAGGCTGCCTTTGCGCGCGCCACGCGCGACATTCTCGTTGACCTCGATATGGGTGACGAACTTGGCGAAGCGCCTGACCAGTCTTCCGACGATGCGGAAGATCAGGAAGGCGATAGCGAACAAAGCTCGGAAGACAGTCAGTCCGGCGAGGCCGAGCAGCCTGATGGTTCCTCCGCCGAGCAGGTCGAATATTCCGAAGGCGAAGGCGAGGAAGGCGACGAGCAGACCGTCGAAGTCGAAGCCGATGATGCGCCAATGGATGGCGACACGGATGAGACGAGTGACGGCAACCAGCCCTGGCGTCCGAACCAGCAGGGCGATGATCGCAACCGGCAGCCTTCCTACAAGATCTTCACGCAAGAATTCGACGAGGTCATCTCGGCAGAAGATTTATGCGACATGGATGAGCTGACGCGGCTCCGCCAATATCTCGACCAGCAGTTGCAGCAGATGCAGGGCGTTGTCTCGCGCCTAGCCAACAAGCTGCAACGTCGCCTGCTCGCGCAGCAGAATCGCACATGGGAATTTGACCTTGAAGAAGGCATCCTTGATGCCGCCCGTCTCACGCGCGCCGTGGTCGATCCGACACAAGCGCTCGCCTACAAGGTCGAGCACGACATGAATTTCCGCGACACGGTGGTAACGCTGCTGCTCGACAATTCCGGTTCGATGCGTGGGCGCCCCATCACCGTTGCGGCGATGTGCGCCGATATTCTCGCGCGAACGCTGGAACGCTGCAATGTGAAGGTCGAGATTCTCGGCTTCACCACACGCGCCTGGAAAGGCGGCCAGTCACGCGAACGCTGGCTCGCGGAGGGCAAGCCCGCCCAGCCGGGCCGCCTGAACGATCTGCGCCACATCATCTACAAATCCGCCGACAGCCCGTGGCGGCGCGCACGGCGCAATCTCGGCCTGATGATGCGCGAAGGTCTGCTGAAAGAAAATATCGACGGTGAAGCCCTGATCTGGGCGCATAACCGCCTGCTCGGCCGCCCCGAGCAGCGCCGCATCCTGATGGTGATTTCGGATGGTGCACCGGTGGATGATTCCACGCTGTCAGTGAATGCGGGCAATTATCTCGAAAAGCATCTGCGCAATGTGATCGAGCAGATCGAGACGCGTTCGCCCGTCGAGCTTATCGCCATCGGCATCGGCCATGATGTAACGCGCTATTATCGCCGCGCCGTCACCATTGTTGATGCAGAGCAGCTTGGCGGCGCGATGACGGAAAAACTCGCCGAACTCTTCGAGGACCCCACGACACTCCGTCGCAGCCAGAAAATGGCTCGCGGGCAAAATGCGCCTCGGCGCCAGCCCCTTTCAGCGCGCGCGGCAAAGGCCGTCCGCTGACCTTCTGATTTCAGGCGCCATCCCGCGCCTTCAAGGAACGTAACAATGCCAGGGGCCGAGCGCGCTACGCCGCGCCATAAGCGCAGCCTTGCCGCCGCCATCATCTCGATGGGAATGGTGAACCTCTCCATGGGCATCGCCTTCCCGCTGACAGCAATCATTCTCGCGCGGCAGGGTGTTGAACCCGGCATGATAGGCTTATCGACGGCAGCGCAAGCCGCACCCGTCTTCCTCGTCTCGCCTTTCGTTACGCGCATTCTGCGTCGCTTCGGCCCGGCCAATGTGATGGTGGCGGGTCTTCTCGTAGCTGGCCTCTCCTTCGTGCTGATGGGGCTTTATGCAAATCTTCTTGCCTGGTTCCCGCTCCGTTTCCTGCTCGGCAGCGCGGCCACGCTTCTCTGGGCAACAAGCGAGGCATGGATCAACTCCCTCTCGCCGGAGGAAAAGCGCGGCAAGATCATCGGCCTCTATGGCGCATCCGCGGCAGCAGGCTTCGCGCTCGGCCCCACCCTTCTCGTGCTGATGGGCACGGGCGTTGAACCATTCCATGTGGGCGGCCTGATGATGCTGGTAGCGGCGGCGATCGTGACGACGGCAGATCGCAGCCGCAATCATTTTCAGGCGGGCGAAAGATCATCCCCCATGTGGCGCCTCCTGCTGATCGCGCCTGCTGCATTGCTTGCGAACTTCTTCTTCGCGGCGGCGGAAGAATCTCTCGTCACTTTCTTCCCGCTCTACGCGATCCGGCGCGGCATGATGGAGGAGACGAGCCTCTTCCTTCTCACTGTTGCAGCGCTTGGCGCAATCTTCATGCAGCCAATAATCGGCGTTCTCGCAGACCGCATGAACCGCATGAACCTGCTCACAATCCTCGTTGCGGCGACCATTGCGGGTTATCTGCTGCTGCCTCTCGCCTTGCCGGGCCCCATACGGACTGGCATGAGCCTCTTTCTCGTTGTCGGTCTTGCGAATGGCATCTTCACCCTTGGCATGGTGCTGGTCGGTGAGCGCTTCCGGGGAGCGGAACTTGCAGGCGCAAGCGCCTTCACCACCGCCATGTGGGGGACAGGTGCACTTGTCGGCGCACCTCTTTCGGGTGCTGCCATGCAGCTTTGGGACCCACATGGGTTGATCGCCGCCATCGCATTTATCTTCCTGATCTATCTGCCCTTTCCGCTTGTTGCGAGGCTGCGCGCGAAAAAAGAAAAGCGGGCTGAAAAAAACTCTGCTTGAGCTTCCCGGACGCGGGCATATTCTGCGCGGCCTTTCACCGCTCACAGGAATGTCCGGCAATGCGCCCGCTCTATGCGACAGACAGAGCGACACGACACCTCTGGCTCGATGAAGCCGGAGCAACGCTTTCGCTCGCCCTGCCGCTCATTGCCGCCAATCTTGCGCAGGTTGCGATCAATGCAACCGACGTCATCATGCTGGGCTGGCTCGGACCGGAGGCGCTGGCTGCGGGCGCGCTTGGCTCCAATCTCTATTTCGCCCTGATGATTTTCGGCATTGGTGTCGTCACCGCCGCCTCGCCGCTTGCCTCTTCCGAGCTCGGGCGCCGCCGCCATTCTGTGCGCGAAGTACGCCGCACGATCCGGCAGGGCTTCTGGGCAGGTGCCACGCTCTGCATCCCCTTCTGGTTCGTCCTCTGGCATACGGAAGCACTGCTTGTTCTGCTCGGGCAGGAGCCGGAGCTTGCCGCGGGTGCAGCCGCCTATATGGCCCCGATGAAATGGGCGCTCTTGCCGACGTTTCTTTTCGTGGTGATGCGTATTTTCATCTCTGCGCTGGAACGCCCGCGCTGGGCGTTGGCAATCGCAGTTGTGGCTGTGCCTTTCAACGCGCTGGTCAACTGGTGCTTCATCTTCGGCAATCTCGGTTTTCCCGCCTTCGGCATCATGGGCGCGGGCCTCGGCACGCTCATCACCAGCATCTTCATGCTGGCGGCGCTGGTGAGCGTTCTTCTCACGGACCGGCAGTTCCGCCGTTATCATCTGTTCGGTCGCTTCTGGCGACCCGACTGGCAGCGCTATCGCGACATATGGCGGCTTGGTCTGCCCATCGGCATGACCCTCGCCTTTGAGGTCATGGTATTCAACGCTGCCGTGCTGCTGATTGGGCTTTTCGGTGCAAGCGCACTTGCCGCCCATTCCATCGCGCTGCAACTCGCCGCGATTTCTTTCATGGTGCCGCTCGGCTTCGGGCAGGCGGTGACGGTGCGCGTCGGCCTTGCGCATGGCGCGGGCGACCGCGATGCGATCACACGCGCAGGGTGGACGCCGCTTGTCATGGGCATCAGCTTCATGTGCGTCATGGCGCTCTTAATGATCCTCTTCCCGGAAACATTGATCGGCATTTTCCTTGATGGCTCTATCCCCGAAAATGGTGCCGTCATCAGCCTTGCCATATCCTTCCTCGCCATCGCCGCACTCTTTCAGGTATTCGACGGCGCACAGGTGATCGGCGCGGGCATGTTGCGCGGCCTGCAGGATACGCGCGTGCCCATGTATTACGCAGCGACGGGTTATTGGCTGATCGGCCTGACCACGGGCGTCATCCTCGCTTTCTCCTTCCGCCTTGAAGGTGTTGGCATCTGGCTCGGCCTTGCCACCGGGCTTGCCGCTGTGTCGGTCATGATGATCTGGCGCTGGTCGCGGCGCGATAAGCTTGGTCTCGACGCGGCTCTTCCCTAGCGCGGGGCCTGACACAATCTGAAACGGTATCAGCCTCTCTTGTGCCGCATGTTGACACCGATATGATGCCCCGCACCGACAATGCGCAGAACAAAAGCCGGTTGAGAAGGATTTAAACTTTGCCGAGTGCCGCCCGTCACTTCCTTTCCGCCGCCTTCATCTTCGCGCTTTCTGTCGCCTTTACCGCTTCCGCATCCGCAGAACCGCGCGCTGTGGAAGTGTCGAACAAACAGCTTCTCTGGAACCCGCAAGATCGAAGCGAAACGCAAACCGGATCGCTGCTCTGGGCCGGCGGCATAGAAATCAGCTCGCAGGATAGTGATTTCGGCGGCTGGTCGGGCCTCGCAGTAAGCCCCGATGGCTCGTCACTTCTCGCCGTTTCCGACAAGGGGCACTGGCTCACCGCCATCATTCTCTATGATGAACGCCAGCGCCTTTCAGGCATTGTCGAAGCCAGGATCGCGCCCATGCTCGGCCTTGATGGCAAGCCCATCGCCGGCAAGCAACTCGGCGATGCAGAAAGCCTTGTCGTTGATATCGGCCCTTCAGGCTCGCTGATGAGCACGGCCTATGTGAGCTTTGAGCGTGCACATCGCATCTGGCGCTATGATCTCAAACGCGCAGGCGCGGACGCAAAGCCCGAGCAAATCCTTACCCAGCGTCATTTCGGCCGGCTCAACAACAATGGCGGCATTGAATCGGTGGAGATTCTGCCCCCCGCAAAGGAAGGCGGCAAGAAGCGGCTTCTCGCCATTACCGAAGACACGCTTGATCCGCGCGGCAACATCAAGGCTTTCATCGCGGACGGGCATGACATTGCCTGGTTCGGTGTGAAGCCGCATCCGCCTTTCAAGCCGACCGACATTGCCTTCACGCCCGATGGCGACCTTTTGATGCTGGAGCGTCGCTTCTCGCTTCTCGGCGGTGTCGGCATGCAGCTTCGCCGCATCAAGGGCGAGGACATCGTGCCGGGTGCGGTTGTGGATGGCGAAGTGCTTGTGAATGTCGGCCAACGCTATTCCATCGACAATATGGAAGGCCTCGCCATTCGCGAGGATGAGAATGGCGACTTGCTGATCTACATGATCGCCGATGACAATTTCAATCCGGTGCAGCGCACAGTGCTGCTCATGTTCCGCCTGAAGCAGTAAGCCTCACGCGCCGCCAAGGCCCGGCAGCGGACGGATGGAGGAGCGGAGAAACCACGCCGGCACAAGCTGGCCAAGCGCCCACGCCAACTGGATTCCGGCTTCGACCGCAACACGCCAGCCAAGCGCTTCATCAATCACCATCCCGCTTTGCAGATGGAACAGAAGCGAAAAGACAATTCCGGCGAGAAGCGCGGCGAAGAATGGCGCATGCCACCACGGAATACCCCTCAGCCAGTCGAAAAACAGAACAGCCGCGAGCTGGCCGACAAACATCGCAGCAAAAAAAGTAAAGGCGAGCGGATAGGGCGCGATCTCTGCCTCAAGGTCGCGGATGAAGCCTGCGTGAAAGGCCCAGCCAATCGCGCCGCCGATAAGCACCCAACTCACCAATACCGCCCCGAAAGCGAGATCCGGCCCATAGCGACGGCTTGCCAGGTTAAGGATGAAAAAGACGAGCGGCAGAACCGCATAGCCCATCGTCAGCCAGCCTGACGGATCAAGCCGTGGGTCAATCTCTGCCAGAACATCGAGCTGGGGGGCAGGTTCATCGCGCAGGAAGAAGGCAAGCAGGAGCGCCGCGCAAAGCGCGATGACTGGCAGGATCAGCCGGATTACCGCCGTGACAAAGCGGGAAATACGACCCGGTCGCCGAAGCGGGACGCGATCAACCCCCTTATCAAGCATCTGACCCCCCGAAAACGCACTACCGCAGCTTAGCCGGGCAGCCCTGCCCCTGAAAGCCCGGGCGCAGCGAGATAACGCAGAATGGTAAACGCTTGCTCAGGATAGGCCGCCGAACACAAAAAAAGCGGCCCGAAGGCCGCTCTTTTCGAAGGTGTCAAAGCTGGATCAGGCTGCAGCAGCAGCTTCGGTCTTCTTTGCGATTTCGCGCTTCAGCTTCTGCACACGCGCGGAGAGCTGGTCGTCCGACGCCTTGAGCAGGAAGAGATCAAGACCGCCATTATGCTCGACCGAGCGGAGCGCATGGGCCGAAACACGCAGGCTGATCTGACGGCCAAGCGCATCGCTGATGAGCGAGACCTGGCAAAGATTCGGGAGGAACCGGCGCCGCGTCTTGCGGTTCGCATGGCTCACATTATTACCCGACATCACGGCTTTGCCGGAGAGTTCGCAGCGGCGGGACATGGACGAGTTCCTTCAAAAATTCACGAGGATTGCCGCGAAAACGCGCAATCCGTACAGGTGCGGACGTATAGAAGGCCGTCCCTCGCCCGTCAAGGGTGAAAGGGCATTCAACCCGCTTTCCCGGCTCCCAAAACCAGCGAAAGAAGGCGTCTTGCCGCCGTTGTGGGGGTCTCCCGGCCTTCCGCCACCGCCCTTTCAAGCTCCGGCAGGAGATCGGATGCCCGCTTGTCCGCCTTGAGGGCGGCAAAGAGCCCTTCGCGAATCTCGGTCCACATCCAGGCCTGTGACTGGCCTGCCCGGAGCCGCACAAGGTCGCCCGCCTCGGACAGCGCCTTGTGATGCGCCTGAACGGCTTCCCAGACCTCTGAAAGCCCTTCACCCTTCAGCGCAGAAGCAAGCAGCACA
>JBAYOU010000031.1:0-9460 GCA_041678065.1 Parvibaculum sp.
GTTGGCGCGTCGCTCTGCTCGCTCGTCTGGCAGTTCGGCCTGCTGCATATTCTCGGCTTCGGTCTTGATCCGCTGGGTGTGCTGGTGCCGTTCCTCGTCTTCGCCATTGGCGTGAGCCATGGTGTGCAGCAGATCAACATGGTGGGCGCCGAAATGGCGGTCGGCCTGAACAAGATGCAGGCTGCCCGTGCAACCTTCACCTTCCTGTTCCGTCCGGGTTCGATTGCGCTGCTGACCACGCTTGCCGGTTTTGCGACGCTCTACATCATTCCGATCGGCATGATTCAGGAACTCGCGATCACGGCCTCGATCGGTCTTGGCTTCAAGATCATCTCGAACCTCATCATGCTTCCGCTTCTCGTTTCCTATGTGGCGCCGGATGCAGAGAAGTATGGCGCGAAGGTTCGCAAGGCGATGGAAACTCGTGCGAAGCTCTGGCCGGCGCTCTCCACCTTCGCGAAGCCCTGGCTTGCTTTCCCGTTCGTGGGTGTCTGCATCATCATTGCGGGTGTCGGTCTCTATGAGTCCCGCGACAAGCAGATCGGTGACGTGCATGCCGGTGCCGGTGAACTCTGGCCACAGGCTCGCTACAACCAGGACAGTAACTACATTGCCGAGAAGTTCAGCCTTGGTCTGAACGTGCTGACTGTCATCGTCGAATCCGACGACGTGGTCTGCATCGATTACGGCAAGATGCACTATCTGGAAAAGTTCAGCTGGCACATGCGCAATGTGGACGGGGTTCAGTCGGCAATCAGCCTTCCGATCCTTGCCCGCAAGATCAACAGCATGTGGCAGGAGGGCAATCCGAAGTGGCAGAACCTGCCCCGTAACTCGGCTGCTCTCGCTCAGGCGACTTCCAGCATCGCGAGCTCGTCCGGTGTCGTGAATACCGACTGTACGACAGCGGCCATCGCCATCTTCATCACCGACACCAAGGCCGGCACGGTGAAGCATGTGGTTGCCGAACTTGAGAAGCACATTGAGGCAAATCCCTATCCGGGCATGAACTTGCGCATCGGTACGGGCAACGTCCCCATCGTGGCGGCAACCAACGAAATCGTGCACAAATCCGAGCTGCCGATGCTGCTCTATGTGTATGCGGTCATCATGCTGCTGGTGATCATCACCTATCGTGAGTGGCGTGGGGCGCTTTGCTGCGTGCTCCCGCTCGTCCTCGCGACGATCATCGGTGACTGGTTCCTCACCGCCTTCGGGGTGGGCCTCAAGATCTCGACCCTGCCGGTGCTCGCCATCGCTGTCGGTATCGGCGTGGACTACGGCATCTATGAGTACAACCGTATGCAGCGCTACATGCGTATGGGCAAGACGCCGCATGAGGCCTATCTCCAGGCTCTGCATGACGTCGGCTCGGCCACCATGTTCACCGGCATCACACTTGCCGTGGGCGTGAGCACCTGGGCGTTCTCCGCGCTCAAGTTTCAAGCGGATATGGGTCTGCTCCTCACCTTCATGTTCGTTGTGAACATGCTCGGTGCGGTCACGCTCCTGCCTGCTCTGGTCGCGGTGTTCGAATATATCTGGCCGCTGAAGCGCAAGCCGCTCTCTGAGGAAGAGGCTCGTGCGGTGATGTCAGGCCGCGTCCATTAAGGTCTGACCGGTTGATAGAATGACGAAGGGCGGCCCCTCGAAAGAGGTGCCGCCCTTTCTTTTTTGGCCGGAATCCGCGGCTTGCCCGTCTTTTCCACAAAAATTCGTCTACCCTGCGTCAATTTGATGCGCGCCAGCGAAATTTAGGGTATTGACCCTAGGGCGGTGCACTCCAGAATAGCCACAATTGGATTGCGGATAATCGGCGGCTCCCGAAGAAGCGCCACCCTCATAAAAAGAAGAGAGGCAGGAAATGGCAGGAACAGAAACACTTGAGAGGCCTCGGGCCCAGGGCGCTGCGAAAGCAGAGCATTTCGACGTGTTGATCGTCGGTGCGGGGATTTCGGGCATCGGCTCGGCCTGGCATCTTCAGAAGCAGACGCCGGATCGCAGCTTCGTGATCCTCGAAGCGATGGAGAGCTTTGGCGGCACATGGCACATGCACCGCTATCCCGGCATTCGTTCGGATAGCGATCTCTACACTTTCGGTTATCGCTTCAAGCCGTGGACGGGAGCGCCCATCGCAACGGCGCAGGAAATCCTTACCTATATGAATGAGGTGATCGAGGAGAACGATCTCGGTCGTCATATCCGCTACAACCACCGGATCGCGTCGGCTACATGGTCGAGCGAAGAGAAGCGCTGGACCATCGTTGCCCGGCAGGGCGACACGGGCGAGGAGCGCGTCTTCACCTGCAATTTCCTCTGGATGTGTCAGGGCTATTACCGCCATTCCGAAGGCTATACGCCGGATTGGGAGGGCATGGGCGACTTCAAGGGCCAGATCATTCATCCACAGAACTGGCCGGAAGATGCCGACCTCAAGGACAAGAAGGTCATCGTGATCGGGTCCGGCGCAACGGCGGCAACGGTCGTTCCCAATATCGCCAATGACTGCAAGCATGTGACGCTGCTACAGCGTTCGCCGACCTATTTCATTCCGGGTCGCAATGCGAACGAGCTTGCCGACAGGCTCCGCCAGCTCGAAGTGGATGAGGAATGGATCCACGAGATCACGCGCCGCGAAATTCTCTTCAATCAGGCGGAGTTTGCCCGCCGCTCCTTCGAAGAGCCCGAAGAGGTGCGCAAGGAACTGCTCGACGCTGTTCGTATGTTCCTGCCTGAAGACTATGTGAAAAAGCATTTCACACCGCGCTACCGCCCGTGGCAGCAGCGCGTCGCTTTCGTGCCGGATGGCGATATCTTTCAGGGTATCGCATCAGGCAAGGCATCGGTCGAAACCGACGAGATCGAACGTTTCACAGAGAAAGGCATCCTGCTCAAGTCCGGCAAGGAGCTTGAGGCCGACATCATCGTCACGGCGACGGGCTTCAACCTTTCGACGCTTGGCGATATCGACTTCACCATTGATGGCAAGCCGCTCGACTTCGCCGAAACGATCACCTATCGCGGCATGATGTTCACAGGCGTACCGAATCTCGTCTGGGTGTTTGGATATTTCCGTGCAAGCTGGACGCTGCGCGTGGACATTCTCGGTGATTTCGTCACGCGCCTCCTGAAGCATATGAAGGAGACGGGCGTGGAGAAGGTAACCGTGGCGCTCCGCCCGGAAGACCACAATATGGCGATCAAGCCGTGGCTTGATCCGGAAGATTTCAACCCGGGCTACATGATGCGCAGCATGCATCTCCTGCCCAAGCGTGGTGACAAGCCGGAATGGCAACACACGCAGGATTACTGGGCAGAGAAGGATGTGCTGCCGCATATCGATCTCACCGGCGCAGAGTTCGTTTACGAGTAAGCGCCGCATCGACAAAGAAAAGGTGGCTCGCGAGAGCCACCTTTTTTGTTTCACCCGTCAGGCTGCGTTGTGATTACGCAGCCTTCCGCTTCATGGAATAGCGCACGGGAAGGCGCTTCAGGCCTGACACAAAGCTTGCTTCCACCCATGCCGGATCACCCGCGAGTTCGATGTGCTCGAGGCGCGACAGAAGCTCATTGTAGAGCGCTTTGATTTCCATCTTTGCGAGATGCTGGCCGAGGCAGACATGCGCGCCATAGCCGAAAGCGAGATGCTTGTTCGGCGAGCGGTCGATGTGGAAGGAGAAAGGATCGTCAAAAGCTTCCTCGTCCCGGTTCGCCGACCAGTAACACATCAGCAGATTGTCGCCTGCCTTGATCTTCTGGCCACGCAGCTCGTAATCAACCGCAGCGGTGCGGAAGAAGTGCTTCACCGGTGTCGTCCAGCGGATCATCTCGTCAATCGCACTATTGAGATATTTGTCCGGGTCGGCGCGCAGCTTTGCGAACTCATCCGGGTTCTGCATCAGTGCGAGAAGGCCGCCTGCCGCTGTTGAGCTTGTCGTGTCGTGGCCCGCCGTTGCGACAATGATGTAGTAGGACATTGCTTCCAGATGGCCGATGGGCTGACCATCAATGGTCGCGTTTGCAATCACGCTTGCCACATCGTCTTTCGGATTCTTGCGGCGATCTTCGGTGAGCGCGTTGAAGTAGTTGAAGAAGTCCGTCACGGTGTTGACGTTGAAATCAGCATCCTTGCGGCGCAACTCCGGGTCGGTCGAGCCGAAAAGCTCCTGTGTGAGCTTCAGCATGATCGGCTCATCTTCCTCCGGTACGCCCAGCACCGTCATGATGACGCGGAGGGGATACCAGACGGCGACGTCAGACACGAAATCACACTCGCCGCCCTTTGCTTCGAGGCGGTCGATGTATTTTTTCGCCAGCGCATCGACGCGGGCCGAAATCGCCTTCAGGTTCGGCGGCATGAACCAGGCCTGTGTAAGGCCGCGATAGTTGCGATGGTCGGGATTATCCATATCGACCAGCGAGCGGATGAGCTTCGACTGACCACCGGTGAACTCCTTTACCTTCTCCTCGACTTCGATGGTCTGGAGGGTGAGGCGCGGGTCGTTGAGGAATTTGTCGTTCTGTCGCTCGACTTCCATGATGTCGGCATGCTTTGAGATGGTCCAGAATGGGCGATAGCCCTCCGGCTCGGTCCAGCGCACCGGTTCTTCCGCGCGCAGCTTTGTGAAGAGTTCATGGAACGCATCCACATCTGCGTAGATTTTGGGATCGGCTATGGCGTTGTCGATCGATCTATCGGTCATTCTGTCCTCCCGCAGGCGCGCCTGTTTCTTTTTGGTGCGTGTAAGTGCAAATCCGGTCAGCTCTGAAATGAGGCCGCGCCGACGTTGCGTAAACCGCCAAGTTGCTGGCGTATAAGGCTTTCTTCGGACTCTGCGCGGAGTTTCGGTAAGTTGCAAGAGGGTGTTTCCGGCTGGACAAGCCGTTTGGCTTGTAGATGATGTGCGCCAATTGCACCTCCCGGTCCTTGCCGGATCAGGTTGGTGTATTCACATGTCAGAAGAATTGTCGCTGACCGGCGTGGCCAATGGGCACGGGGCCAAGGACGCGGTCACAGAGCCGCCGGCATGAAACCGCAGATAGAAACAAGGAGAGCTGATCATGGCTGAAGCCTATATCGTCGCAGCCGCCCGCACCGCTGGCGGTCGCAAGGGTGGCAAACTGAAAGACTGGCACCCCGCTGATCTCGGCGGCAAGGTGCTCGACGATCTCATGAAACGCACGGGCGCGGACCCGGAGCTTATCGAGGACGTGATCGTTGGCTGCGTGGACCAGGCAGGTGAGCAGGGCATGAACATTGCCCGCAACGCGGTGCTGGCTTCGGGCCTTCCCGAGAGCGTTCCGGCCACCTCGGTTGACCGCCAGTGCGGTTCCTCGCAGCAGGCGCTTCACTTCGGTGCGCAGGCTGTCATGTCGGGTGCGATGGATGTCGTCATTGCGGCGGGCATCGAAAGCATGACACGCGTGCCGATGGGCATGCCGATCTCGCTGCCCTTCAAGAACGGCTTCGGCATCTACAAGAGCCCGAACATTGAAGAGCGCTACCCGAACATCCAGTTCAGCCAGTTTGCCGGCGCCGAGATGATGGCCAAGAAGTATGGTCTCACCAAGGACGAGCTTGATGAATTCGGCTTCAACAGCCACCAGAAGGCGATCAAGGCAACGCAGGCCGGTCTTTTCGATGACGAAATCGTGCCGCTGGAAGTGACGCTTGAAGATGGATCGAAGGAAATCCACAAGGTTGATGAAGGCATCCGTTTCGATGCGAGCCTCGAGGCGATCAAGAGCGTGAAGCTGCTCGCCGAGGGTGGTGCCATCACGGCGGCGACCTCTTCGCAGATTTGCGATGGCGCGTCGGGCGTCATGATCGTCAATGAGCGCGGTCTCAAGGCGCTTGGCGTCGAGCCGCTTGCCCGCATCCATCACATGACGGTTGTTGGTGGCGACCCGGTCATCATGCTGGAAGCGCCCATTCCGGGTACGGAGAAGGCGCTGAAGAAGGCTGGCATGAAGATCGACGATATCGATCTTTATGAAGTCAACGAAGCCTTCGCCTCTGTGCCGGTCGCCTGGGCGAAGCATCTCGGTGCGGACCAGGCCCGTCTCAACGTGCATGGCGGCGCGATTGCGCTTGGTCATCCGCTCGGCGCCTCCGGCACCAAGCTCATGGCGACTCTGGTTCATGCGCTCAAGGCGCAGAACAAGCGTTATGGCCTTCAGACCATGTGCGAAGGCGGTGGTCTTGCCAACGTCACGATCATCGAACGCCTCTGAGCGTTTTTGGTTTTGAGAGCAAGGGCGGTGCATCGCGCACCGCCCTTCTTCATGCGCGCTTTGGCCCCATGGCAAAGCGGTCATTCGTGCTACGCATTTTGGGCGACTCTGTTAAGCTTGGAAAATATTCCCGAAAGGGGGGACTGCCCGGATGAAGAAGACCGCCATGAAGATGAAGGAACTTGAGGCCGCAACCGGCATCGGGCGCGAAACCATCCGCTATTATATTCGTGAGGGCCTGCTTCCGGAGCCGATCCGGCCGAAACGCAATGTCGCCACCTATGACAAGGAACATGTGAAGCGGCTCAATCTCATTCGCCGCTTGCAGCAAGAGCGTCATCTTCCGCTTTCCGTCATCAAGAGCATTGTCAATTCGGGTGATGATCAGCCGCAGGGCAGCTTCGAGACGCTGATCGGGCTGGAGGTCGCATTGGGGCCGTTGCTGGCAGATGGCCGCACACTGGCGCCTATGACGCTTCTGGATGTAGCCGAGGAAACTGGCTTTACGGTTGAGGAGATCAGGCGCTTCGCAGCTGTCGGTGTCGTCCATATTGACGAGCGCGAGGATGGAGAGTGGCTCAACCAGCGCAATGTCCGCATCATGGAATTGATGCGTGCCTCGCGTGATGCCGGTTACACGCCGGAAATCGGTTATACGATCGAAAGCTACGAAATCTATCCCAAGATGGTGGAGCTTCTCGCCCGTCGTGCGGTGCTCGGATTCTATAGCCGTCTTGGTGACAAGCTCGACCAGCCGACGGCTGCAAAGCTTGCTGTGCACGGCATCAGCACGGTGAGCGAGATGATCCCGCTTCTCCTGATCGAGAAGATTGTGCGGGACGTGGAGCGCATCACCGCAACAGGGGAATTGCCGACCGAGGAAGAGGATATCTGAGGCGGCGCGCTGCCTCAGCCTGTCCGAACCTCAGTCGCCCAGCACCAGCGTATCGGCCTTGCGCCAATAGACCCAATATTCTTCGCCGGTCTTGAAGGTGAATTCTTCAATGTCGCTTGAGACATTGGAGATATCAGCCTGCAAGGGCGTGCCGGTGCCGATATCGAAGAAGACATTGCTGTAGCTGCCGAAATAGGCCACTTCGCCGACCTTGCCTTTCACATAGACAAGGCTCGGATCGGTCGGCTGCTTCTCATCGACGAAAATCTTTTCCGGGCGGACGGCGAGGGCGACCTTGCCCGTAGCTGTGCTTTTCAGCTTAATCTCGCCAAGAGTGCTGGTCTTCACCCGCACTTCGCCATTGCCGGCGTCCGTTGCTTCGCCGTCAATCATATTGATCTTGCCAATGAAGTCCGCGACGAAGCGGTTCTTCGGCATTTCATAAAGCGTGGTGGGCGGCGCTACCTGCTGCACCGTGCCTGTATTCATCACGGCGATGCGGTTTGCCATGGAGAGTGCTTCGGACTGGTCATGTGTCACGATGACGAAAGTGATGCCGACCGTTTTCTGCAGGCGAACAAGTTCAAGCTGCATCGCCTCGCGCAGCTTCGCATCGAGCGCGGAGAGCGGCTCGTCGAGCAGAAGCACTTTTGGCCGCTTCACAAGCGCGCGGGCAAGCGCGACGCGCTGGCGCTGGCCGCCGGACATTTCATCCGGCATGCGCTTGCCAAGATGCCCAAGTTTTACAAGGTCCAGCGCCTCGGCGACGCGCTCCTTGATTTCCTTTGCGGGGCGGCGATCCATCTTGAGGCCATAGGCGACATTCTGCTCGACCGACATATGCGGAAACACGGCATAGGACTGGAACACCATATTGATCGGCCGCTTGTTCGGCGGCACGTTCGACATTTCCTGCCCGTCCACAATGATGCTGCCATGGGTCGGCACTTCGAAGCCGGCCAGCATGCGCAGCAGCGTGGTCTTGCCGCAGCCTGAAGGGCCGAGCAGGGCGAAGAACTCTCCCCGCCTCACTTCGAGGTCCACATTGTCCACCGCCTTCACATTGCCGCCGAATATCTTGGTGACATTCTTGATTTGAATGATGGGCGTGTCTGATAGGGTCTGGTCAGCCATTAGCTCTTGTCCAAATGTTCCGACAGGCCGCTCAGGCGGCGTTGCTCAGCATGTTGTTTCTGTTTTGCATCCGAAGTGCGAAGGCCGTGACGACCAGCGTCAGAAGGATGAGAACGGTAGATGCAGCATTCACTTCCGGCGTCACCGAGAAGCGAACCATCGAATAGATCTTCACCGGGAAGGTGACCGTGTCGGGGCCGGAGGTGAAGAAAGTGATGACGAAGTCATCCAGCGAAAGGGTGAAGGCTAGCAGCGCGCCGGCGATCAGCCCTGGTTTCATGTGCGGGACCACCACATCGCGAAACACCTGAAACTCGCTTGCGCCGAGGTCGCGTGCACATTCCGCAAGCTCGCGGTTGAAGCTTTCGAGCCTCGCGCGGATGACGATGGCTGCAAAGGGGAACGAGAAGGCGATATGGGCGATGGTGATGGCGGACAGGTTGAACGGCCAGGGAAGACCCGTCGGCCAGCCGACACGCGCGAAGAACACCATCATCGCCACGCCCATGCAGATTTCGGGAATGACGATCGGCAGCGCCATGCCGCCTTCATAGATGGCTTTTCCGCGAAAGCGGAACCGCCACAGAACATAGGCCGTCAGCGCGCCGAGGAAGGTGGAGAAAATCGTACAAAAAATTGCGATGGTCAGTGAGTTGCCAAAGGCAAGCATCAGCGACTCATTGTTGAAGAGCTTCACATAGTAGTCGGTCGTGAAACCACGCCAGACGATGTTGCGGCGGCTGTCATTGAAGCTGAAGGCGATCAGCCCCACGATGGGCGCGTAGAGAAAGAAGAGCGTCACGCCGACTGTTGCACGCAGCCAGAAGCGGCGCGAATAGTCGAGCGGGCCCATCGGGTCGGGGTTGCGTTTGAACAGCCTCATCTCGTCCCCCTGCCGTCCTTGCGCATCAGGAATGCGCGGATCGCGAGCGCGAAGAAAGTTGCATACATCAGAAGGAAGCTGAGCGCTGCCCCGAAGGGCCAGTTATTTGCTCCCTTGAACTGGTTACCGATGACGTTGGCGATCATCTGGCTGTCCGTTCCGCCGAGAAGGTCGGGCGTGAGATAGGAGCCCATGGCTGGAATGAAGGTGATGATGACGCCACTCGCTATGCCGGGCAGGGCGAGCGGTACCACGACAGAGAAGAAGGTGCGCATGTGCCCTGCACCGAGGTCAAGGCTCGCCTCGAGATAGGA
>JBAYOU010000032.1:0-9353 GCA_041678065.1 Parvibaculum sp.
GCCACAACGCTGATCTGCTTCACCCACTTCATTTCGCCCACCAACAATGAAGGTTCTTTCGAACTTGTGAGGGCAGAATGGCAGGCAGGAATTTGCGCCCGTTTAAGTGCGACGCTGAGATTTGAAGAGAATGCCGCTCAAACTTGAGGCGGGTTTTTCTAAAATTCGAAATAATTGCAAGAGGCTAAAATTGTTCCGATCTGTTCGGGGCAGAAAAAGCCTTTATCTGTGCGGATTATTTGCTTGGCGGTCAGCGGCGGGGCGGGCGATTGTGCGCCCGCCGCCGCGCCATCTCCTGGCTGATCCGCCCACGGAAAGAGACGCAAAAATTTTTTCAGCAGCGTTTTAGCGTGGGGCTGCGCCGTCGAAAGTGCGGGAATCCGGCTTCAGCGTTTCACGAATATGCCGGATGGTTGCTTCGCGTTCCTTGTGTTTTGTGTTCGCAAAGGCGGGTTGTTGCAGGGCGGCAAGCGTTACAGCACGAGCCTTTGCCGTTTCCATCAGGGCATCGGCGGGCACAGCCTCGTCGAGATAGCCGATGGCGGCGGCTTCGGTCGGATTGTATATCCGCGCCTGCGTCACGGCCTGTGAAAAGCGGTTGGCGGCGATGCGGTCCCGGGCAAGCTCGATACCGAAAACGGGCATGGTCATGCCGATGGCGACTTCAGGCAGGCCGATTCGGTAATCGCCTTCCGTGCCGACCCGGTGGTCGCCTGCGAGGAGGAGAAGGCCGCCCGCGGCGAGCGCATGGCCCGTGCACGCCATGATGACGGGCAGGCGGTATTCATAAAGGCGCATCAGAAGCTCTGCGCCTGCTGTTACCAGCGGACCTACCTTGTCAGGACCGGATGCCATGACATCAAGGTCGAAGCCGGCGCAAAAGCGATTGGGCCTCCCGGCGATCAGGATTGCTTTTGCCGTGGTTTCCACTTCGGTAAGTGCCTGATTCAGGGCGTCGATCATGGCGTGGCCGAGCGCATTGGCGCGGCCATCATCCATGGCAAGGATGGCGATATCGTTCTCGATGGTCGTGGTCAGCGGTGCGGACAAGGCGGTTCCCCCTTTTTTGAATCGCGGGGGAGCTTAATCCGGGAAAGCGGTTTCGTCAGCCAAAGGGGCGCGAAAGTGCGCTTGCGCGTTCGGGAATATCGCTGAACTGGATGCCGACGCCTTCTTCCGTATGTCGGACGATGCGGCCAGACATGCGGCCAATGGCGACCTCGGTGCCGATAGGCGGGCGGTTTTCTACAGCCACCTGCGCACCACCAAGCGACATGTCGATGATGCGGCAAGGTATGGTCTCGCCGTCACCAAGGTTCAGGACAGCGGTTTCTTCAAGTCCTGCTTCGCCCGGCGCATAGCGTGCGAAGGCGCGGCGGGCTGAAATCTCGATCTTTTCGCCACGGGCAAGCGCTTCAAGGCGCTGGCGCAGCCTTTCGCGGCGGGGGCCGGCAATGTTGGTCTCGATTGCGAAGCCGCCGTCAAAAATGCGCACGACCGGACCTTCAAAGCGGCCATATTCATCGAAATAGACGATGATCTGCGCTCCGATCTCCAGCGGCACGTCTGACCGGATGGCGATGCCGCCAAGCGACATATCGCGGACAGAACAGGGGTGTTCCGACCCATCGGGCGCCAGGAAACGGCCGTTTGCTTCAAAAGCGACACGCGGATGTTGGCGGTGTTCTTCGTGGTCGGATTGCATCTTGTTGCCTGCAAAGAGACGTCGGAGTTGAGGCTGGGTGCCCCAACACGGAATTCCTTGACCCTCAGGATAATGCCGGCAGGGTTAATGAAATTATACCGCTTGCCGTACAATGAGAGGATATTCGGCCATAATGGCGCGATGCGGAGTGATCATCACTAAAATTGACGCTTGCGTCAGCTTTGTGGATTCCCGACAATCGGCGAAACTCCGATCAATAGCGGAATCGGGCAGGGACACGGCCTAGCAAGGAAGCCGCCCGCCACACCCTGCCATGCAGGCAGGCGGGCCTTACGCATTCCCTGTTTCACGTGGCCAGAAACAGGGACCGGGGACAAAGAAAGTATGAGCGACTTCGATTACATCATCATTGGCGCAGGCAGCGCGGGCTGCGTGCTTGCGAACCGCCTTTCAGAAAATCCGTCGAACAAGGTTCTGCTTCTTGAAGCAGGCAAGAAGGATTCGAACTTCATGATCCACATGCCGGCGGGCGTCGGCAAGTTGATCGGTACCGATCTGGCGAACTGGTGCTATGAGACGGAAGGTCAGGCCCATCTTAACAATCGCAAGCTTTACTGGCCGCGTGGCAAGGTGCTTGGCGGATCGTCTTCGATTAACGGCATGATCTATATTCGCGGCCATGCGCGCGATTTTGATATGTGGCGTCAGCTCGGCCTTGAAGGCTGGGGCTTTGCGGATGTGCTGCCCTATTTCCGTCGCTCGGAAGGTAATGAGAATGGCGACAGTGCATTCCATGGCGGCGACGGCCCGCTCGGCGTCAGCAACAGTCGCAAGACGAACGTGCTGTTCGATGCGTTTGTTGAAGCCGGAAAACAGGCTGGCCATCCCTATACGGATGATTTCAATGGCCCTCAGCAGGAGGGCATGGGCCCTTACCAGCTCACCATCAAGAACGGCCAGCGCTGCAGTGCAGCGAAGGGCTATCTCGTTCCTGCGCTGAACCGTCCGAACCTCACCATTGAGGTGGAGGCGCTGACCTCGCGCGTGTTGTTCGAGGGCAAGAAGGCCGTTGGCGTTGAATATACGCAGAAGGGCGAGACCAAGATCGCCCGCGCCGGCAAGGAAGTCATCGTGTCGGGCGGTGCCGTTAACACGCCGCAAATCCTCATGCTGTCGGGTGTCGGCAAGGCGGAGTATCTCAAGAAGTTCGGTCTTGATGTGGTGGCCGATCTTCCGGGCGTCGGTCAGAACCTTCAAGACCACCTCGATTGCACGGTGATATATGAATGCTCGCAGCCCATCACGCTGCACAGCACGGTCAGCAATCCGCTGAAGCAACTTGTCACCGGCATGCAGTACACCTTCTTCAAGACCGGTCTTGCGACATCGAACGGGCTTGAGGCCGGTGCTTTCCTGAAAACGCGGTCTGAGCTTGAAGTTCCTGACATCCAGCTTCACTTCGTCGCCGCGATGATGCGCGACCATGCGCGCGTGAAGTCGGATCGTCACGGCTTCACGGTTCATGTCTGCCAGCTTCGTCCGGAAAGTCGCGGCTATATCGGCTTGAAATCCACCAACCCGTCTGACCACGCGCTTATTCAGCCGAACTATCTCGAAGCTGAATACGACCGGAAGGTTATGCGTGATGGTGTGCGCATGGTGCGCGAAATCATTTCGCAGCGTGCGATGGATGCCTATCGCGGACCGGAGTTCTGGCCGGGTGCGGGCAAGCAGTCCGATGACGAGATTGATGCCTGGATCCGTGAAACGGCGGAGACAATCTATCACCCGGTCGGCACGGCAAAGATGGGCAATGACCCGATGGCCGTTGTTGATGCGAAGTGCCGCGTGCACGGACTTCAGGGGCTGCGTGTGATTGATGCCTCGGTAATGCCGACGCTTGTGGGCGGTAACACCAATGCGCCGACCATCATGATCGCGGAGAAGATTTCTGACGATATTCTGGGCAAGGCGCCGCTTTCTGCCGAGCATGTGACCATTGCCGAGGATCGCGTCAACGCCGCATAAGTCTTTCTCGAACGCAAAGTAAAAGCCGGTGTCTCGGGACACCGGCTTTTTTGTTTCCGACTTCCCTGCCTCAGCCGATTTCCTCAGTACCAGCAGATGCTGTCTTCACGAGGCGGAGATAGGAGCGTTCGCCGCGGAGCGGCGGGCGGTTGCGTGCGGCGTGGCCTGCAAGAGAGGCGACCGCAAGGGGCGGGCGCTCCGAAAGAATGCGGTGGGCGACAGCTTCGGCTTCGCGCTGCGGGGAGCGCATCCGCTCCGGGTCGAGGCGGCGCAGCCGGTCAATCCATTGGCGTGCAAACATGCGCTCGCCGATCCAGGGAAAGCGGTCGATGGGAACGGCGGCACCAAGCACGCGGCTCATGGTGCCATCTTCATGGGCGAGAGGGAGCAGGATCATCTCAAAGGTTGCTTCGCGCTCTTCATTCGTCGCGGCGGTATATTCAACAACGGAGATGGTGGCGTTGACCGTCACATCTTCCAGCGCGTCTTTCAGGTTTTCGGCGCAGTCGTCGGACCACATGGAGAGTATGTTGTGGCCGCGAAATTCCATCCCATAGGTGCTGCAAAGGCCGGTGCCCGCAAGGCGGAAGCGCCATGTGTCGCGGTCCTTGCGCTCCAGAATGAAAACGTAAGGCAGGATACGGCGGATGTCGCCGGGTTCAATCTCGGCACGGCGCGGCGCCGGACGGCCAGCGCGTAGCGCGTTCCAGTAATCGAACAGAATCTGATTGTTTCTGTGCTTCATGCCCCTCAACCCCTGCCGTGCTGATCGCCCGGCTCCCCGGGTGAACTCTAGCTCATTCGGTGAAGATCGTCCCGTTTCGGGTCGGTCCTTCCCATTCCGGCCCGGAGTGCCTTTCCGGTGCCGATCCGACACGCCGATTTGTGGTTCAGGTGCCGGATGAGTTTAGGGGAGCATGAAGCGTGCCAGTCGTTAATGGCGCGCGCCTGATCGCACTGGCAGGCGCGTCGGTACTCCCATTCTCGCTGACAGATCAAAGGCTTAGGTGTACAGGTGGGGAGGAGGGTAGCTACGAAAGGGTTAATGTCTTGGTGGTGCGGTATCCGCTTTGGTGCGCCGCCTCGTCTTGCCTCAAGAGGCTGACTTCGGCATGGCTTCTGCATTTATCAGCGCAAGAACCCGGAAGGGGTTCACATGGACGCAGGCCAACGTGCCCTTATGGGCCGGGAGTGTCAGGATGAAGCAGATGAATGTCACATTGTTCGGAAACAGGCCGTTTCTCACCGTCGTTCTCTTTGCAGCGGCATTTTTCCTCTATGCGCTGCTGACGGCGGCACCGGCTGGTGCCGGTTGCAATAGCGGCTGCACCCCTCCACCTCCGCCCACATGCGGTGGTGGCTGTGGAGGCCATGATGGCGGCAAGGGCGGCTACAAGAACATCAACTACAACAAGAACACCAATACGAACATCAACAAGAACTACAACGAGAACAACGTAAACGTTCACGTCAATGTTCATGCAGGCGCCTCGGCAACTGCCACGGCATCGGCCATCGCCAACGCGAATGCGGCGGCGGACAGTGCGTCCTCCGCGCTTGATCGTTCGAGCGCGGTCGGCATTGCGAATGGCAGCGGCGGCGGTTATGGCGGTGGTGGTTCGAGTTACTTCGTCTCCGCTCCGCAGGCGGCTCCCATGGGTGCGCTCAATGTGATCGTGCGCACCGCGCGGGTCGTGAAGCCGGTCAGAGCGATCTGTGTCAGCGCGAAGGGGCTTGAAGAGGCAGCTCGCATGAGCACGAATGTCACGGAAGTTGATCCGAGCGATGATGTGGAACTTTTCCACTGCACGGCGGGCGACATGCTGGTCACGACGATCGGCCGTATGGTGGGCAAGGATGCATCCGCACGGCCGGATTATGTCGGCGGATATGTGATCGAGTGCCGTCCGGGCGAAGCGTTGCGTCATGGCTCGAACGGAATGCTTGCCTGTGTGCCGCAGCAGAACCGCGCCTATAGCGAAATCCCGGCTGCAACGCGGGCGGCTTATGCGGAAGTTTTCATCCGCAAGAATGAGCGTGGCGAGGAAATGGCGGCCACGGGTGGCGCCTTCTTCTCAGGTGGCGTGGGCTATTAAGGCGAGGGGGCGGGGCGCGACTGCTTCATCCCGCGCTCTGCAAATACGCCGGAAGGAACGGGGAGGGCGATGGCTCTCCCCGTTTTCCTTTGGGCAAACGGTAAAAAACTCCCGCCCGCATCAAAAAGGAAATGCAATGAGACGGGCGGGAGCAAGGGTGTGGGCAGCGGGAGGAGGGCGCCGCCCGGGGTGTCCCGCCAAAGCGGGGATTATTCTATCCGCTCCCAGGTCTGGCTGCGGCTTGCGAAGCCACGCGAGCCGGTTACTTCCAGCTTCTTTCCGTCTGCGGAGAGTTTGGCGCTCGCGTTGGCCGTCTTGCCATTAGCGGCCCGCAGGATCGTGCCACCCGCCCATTCATCGCCATCTGCCTTCAGATCCCAGAGGATCACCATGCCGAGCAGCGGTTGGTTCTTCCGCTCGCCCTCGCATTTCGTGCAGATCGCGTCGCTCTCATCGAGAAGCTCCACCACAGTGCCCGTGAGCGTGTCGCCGGTTTCGGTGATCTCGACAATGGTTTTTGGCGTGCCGCTATCTGGATCGAAGGTGCGCCACTTGCCGAGCGGAGACTGATCGGCTGCGAAAGCCACCGTCGCCGAGGCAATCGACAGGGCGAATACGGCGCAGATACCGATGATCGGATGAGCCTTCATGTTCCTCTCCCTTGCGGATGGATGGGGTCAGGCAGTTACTCAATCCGCTCCCAGCGCTGGTCCACGCGGAGTGGCCCGCGCCCGGCGGCCATGTGTATGGCATTGCCGTCCGGTTCAACCTCAAAATAGGCGGGGGCGACCATGCCGGTGGCGGGGCGCATCAGCACGCCGTTCCAGCCCTTGCCGTCGAACTTGCCCCCTTCGAGTATCTTCATGCCTGCGAGCGGCTTGTTCTTCTGGTCGCCAATGCAGCTCCAGCAGATCGCATCTTCCGGGCCGTCTGCAAGCTTCACGATGTGGCCTTCGATTTCGCCATTGTTCTCCTCGATTTTGAGGATCATGAAGGGCTCGCTCGTCACCGGGTGGTAGATGCGCCACGTCCCCTCTGGCGAGGTCGATCCGGCGGAAGCGGGCAGGGCAACAAGCGCGGTGGCCATGACCAAACCGGCAAGAGCACCGGCAGTCTTCAAACCCCGAATAATCATTTCACTCCCCCTCAATATATTGACAATAAGACTGCCAATATAATGCTCTCTCGGTGGGATGCAAGCCCTGATCAACTTTGCTATATGGGTGCTGCGTGGGGACGACCCCGCGTGGAAGGCGTCAGCCTTTGTTCTTCGCGAGGACGGCCTCGCTTCTTCGAAGGGAGAGGCTTATGGCCTGGATCTATCTTCTTATTGCAAGTGTGGCCGAAATCGTCTGGGCGTCGTCGCTCAAGGCAAGCGAGGGCTACACGAAGCTACCGCTGGTGGCGCTCAATCTTGTGGCGCTTGCGCTTGCGGTTTTCTTTCTGATGCAGGCGATGCGGGTTCTGCCGCTCGGTACTTCCTATGCCGTGTGGACGGGGATTGGCGTTGCCGGTTCCGCGCTGATCGGCATCTTCTTCCTTGGAGAGAGTGTTGCGCCGATGCGGCTCATCGCCATCGGCACCATCATAGCGGGTGTTGCCATGCTGCGGCTTGTTGATGGTTAGGCGAAAGAGACACCGGCACAAAAAAGAGGGAGGGCGTTGAGCCCTCCCCAGTTGGGTCTTCCCGAACGAACAAACTGATACACATTCGTTCGAGGGTCGGCGGACAAAGCTCCGCCTCGGCTGCTCACTGTCCGGCCGGAGGCCGACCAGACCGGACAAGGTGAGAGTGGGGGCCGGCGATGCTTTTCATGCTTTTGCTTTCGGGCATCGCCGGTGGTTCAGGAAATGTGTCGGATCAGTAGGTGCCGCCCCGGAGACCGCCGGTTTCGAAGACCGGCTCGGAGTAGTAGGCGTAGGGCGCGGTGTCAGCCTGGTTGTTGCGGTTCTGCACAGGGGCTTCGGCAACGCGCTGGGCGGGCTTTGCCTTGGCAGCGGGATTTGCCTGGCGATAGTCGATCTCGCCCATCGGGTCCTTGTTGCCGGGGAAGCGGGCGCAGTCCGCCGGGTTTGCGCCGTAAAGGGGCACGAGCATCTTCAGGACAGCACGCTCAATGACAGAGCGCACGGCAAGCTGGATCGGCTCCTGCGCGCTTGAGCCAGCGCCGAGCGAGAAGAGATTGCCGCCGAAGAAGTCGAACACGCCCGCCTTGATCTCGCGGCCGACGATCTGCTTCTGGTAGGAGACGAAGTCCACTACTTCGAGCGTGCGGCTGTTCACGAGGCGCAGGTCGAGGCCGACATTCATCACATAGGTTGAAGCAGAGGCATTCGCCGCCGCGCCCATGTCGCCACCTTCGGCGAAGCCTGCATTGAGGCCGCCCGAGTGGATGTTAAAGTTGAGTTCAGTGATGCCGCCGACAATGTAGTAGTCGGAGCCGCGAATTTCGCCCGCATAGATCTTGCGGTAGTCCTCTTCCGAACCGCCATCGCCGATCAGCTTGTTATTTGTATATTTCAGCTCAAGCTCGGTGATTGAGGTGTCATAACGCTCGACGAGCGGCACACCGGCCTTGCCGAGTGCGGACATCGCCATGAGCGACGCGCCCTGTGTGATCTTCATGCCCGAGCCATCGGCTTCTGCCTTGCCCGTGTAGTCGCGGATATTACCAACAGCGATGCGCGTTGCCGTCGTGCTTGCCGGAACATGGCGCGCGAGGCAGCGCAGTGCGTTCGAATAGGGGGTTTCATTATTGATGACCGGCGCATTGCCAATCGGCGTCGTGTAGCGGCCATCGGAGCCCGCATTGGCGCTGACGCAGCCCGTAAGCGCGAATGCCACGGCAAGTGCGCCCAGCGTACGCTTGGGCAGTCCGTTCTTCGTCGCAATCGACATAACCGTATTGAACACTTTGGCCTCCTGAGGGTCTGCGTTCGACGGTTGTGCTGGCGATCATTTTTTCGATTCTGCCATCGTGCCGCCGAGGCATCGGATGTCCGGATGTGTGCAACCCGTGTGCCAGCGGTAAGGTCTTGTTAGGAATCGCAGAAATTAGCCGTTTTTCTAATGCTACCCGCGATCGGGTGCCGAGGAAGCGGGTAGGGCGGGACGGGTGACGGCCGCCCGGGCATGCCACGTCCCGATTTGGTGCGGGTGTTGCTGTGCCGCTATGCAACAGCATATTACGGAAGCGGGTTGCGGCCTCCATCCATGCGGGCGACACTCCGCGCCATATCGTTAATGGCAGCAGGATGCGGAGCCCGACCTTGGCAAAGCTTGAATTCTTTTTTGATTGTTCCAGCCCCTGGACTTATCTCGCCTTCAGCCGGATCGAGGGTCTGGTCGCACGGACGGGGGCGGACATCATATGGAAGCCCGTTCTGGTAGGCGGCATCTTCAACGCCGTTAATGAAAGCGTTTATGAGGCGCGCGCCAACCCGCATCCCGTCAAGAGCCGCTATTACAACAAGGATCTGAAAGACTGGGCGCGCTATTGCGGCGTCGAAATCGGGAGACCGCCAGTTTTCCCTGTGCGTTCAGTCGATGCCATGCGCGCCGC
>JBAYOU010000033.1:0-9196 GCA_041678065.1 Parvibaculum sp.
ATGCGGCTGGTGCAAGGACAAATGGGGCATCTCCTGGCAAATCACCCCCCGAACCCTCACCGAAGCCCTCGCCGCCGGCGGCACCGAAGCCAAACGCGCCTTCGACGCAATGATGACGATGGGGAAGATCGACGTGGAGGCGATCAACCGGGCGAGACGCGGCTGACGCCGGCTTTCCCGATCTTCCGGACCGTCCGTCCGCGTAGCTTCTGCCCAGTCGTTCTAAGGTAGCTCTTGCTACCGAACCGCCGTGGGCGTAGAAGAGACACCCGTTTCTGGAGTGCCTTTCATGGGCCCCATGAGTTTCGGCTTGCAGGCGGGAGATGACCACGCGTCTCCCTCTGAGCGTAAACCTCGCGTTCAGACCACCAAGGTTCTCATGCTAGGAGCCTTGGGCGTCGTTTACGGCGATATTGGCACCAGCCCCATCTATGCCTTTCGCGAAGCGCTGATCGCATCTTCAGGCGGCGAAGTTGCCTCTCGCGAAGATGTGCTGGGCGTTTTGTCGCTGATCTTGTGGGCGCTCACCATCATCGTCACGATCAAATATATCTGCTTCGTGCTGAGAGCCGATAATCGCGGTGAGGGTGGCACACTGTCTTTGATGGCATTGGCGCACAGCGCGATGAAACGTCGGCGAGGTGCCATTCTGGTAATCGGAGTGCTCGGCACGGCACTGTTCTACGGTGACGCGGCGATCACTCCGGCCATTTCGGTTCTGTCTGCGGTCGAAGGCATGAAAGTGGTCACGCCCGGCCTCGCCCCTTATGTCGTGCCGATCACGCTTGCCGTTCTCGCCGCCCTCTTCGCCGTCCAGCGCTTCGGCACAGGCGGCGTCGGCATCGTGTTCGGCCCGATAATGCTGGTTTGGTTCCTCGCAATCGGCGTATCCGGCCTTGTACATATCTCTGATGACCCGCAGATACTGCTCGCGATAAACCCCTATTACATCGTCCGTTTTTTGACGAACCAGCCGGAGATGGCACTTATCACCGTAGGTGCAATCTTCCTTGCTGTTACTGGTGCAGAGGCTCTCTACGCCGACCTCGGCCATTTTGGCCGCAGATCCATCGTGCTCGCCTGGCTGGCGGTCGTCTTTCCCTGTCTGCTGCTCAACTATGTCGGACAGGGCGCCTTCGTTCTCGCGCATGATGGCAGGATCGACCATCCCTTCTTCGAGATGAATCGTGGCTGGGCGCTGATACCAATGGTCATATTGGCAACGGCGGCAACGGTGATCGCCAGCCAGGCCGTTATCTCGGGGGCATTCTCTTTGACCCGCCAAGCCATGCAGCTCAATATGCTGCCGCGTCAGACAGTCGTGCATACATCTGAAACACAGCCGGGCCAGATCTATCTGCCGCGCGTGAACCTGCTGCTTGGCAGCATCGTGGCGTTGCTCGTTCTTGGCTTCGGGGAATCCGGCTCACTTGCTTCCGCCTACGGAATAGCTGTCACCGGGAACATGCTGATGACGACTATCCTTCTTTATGCCGTCATGAGGCACATCTGGAATTGGCCGCTGGTGGGCGCGGTTGCGCTCACCGCGCTGTTCGGTTTTATCGATGTCGGCTTTTTTCTGTCCAACATCGTAAAAGTGTTCGATGGCGGCTGGGCTTCGCTGACTATCGCCATTGCGGCAACGCTCTTGATGTGGACATGGATGCGCGGCTCACGATTGCTCTTCGACAAGACCCGCAAGAACGAAGTCCCTCTCGCTTCTCTGGCGAGCACGCTGGCCCGGAAGCCCCCGCGTCTCGTCGAAGGAACGGCGGTGTTCCTGACCGGCGATCCCGAAAGCGCTCCGACATCGCTTCTACACAGCCTGAAGCACTACAAGGTCTTGCATCAACAAAACGTGGTGCTCTCCATCATCACGGCTCACGAACCGACCGTACCCGACAGCGAGCGTGTCAGCATTGAAAAGCTCAACGATCTCTTCATGCGGGTGCGACTGACATTCGGCTTCAAGGAACATCCAAACATTCCGATGGCGCTGGCCATTTGCCGCAAACAGGGCTGGAAATTCGACATCATGACGACGTCGTTCTTTCTCTCGCGACGATCTTTGAAGCCTTCGCCGAGTTCCGTCATGCCGCTCTGGCAGGATCGGCTGTTCATCATGCTGGCGCGCAGCGCCACTGACGCCACAGAGTATTTTCGCATCCCCACCGGGCGGGTGGTCGAAATCGGAACTCAGGTTGCCATCTGAACTTCTGCAAGGATATGAACCGCTCCCTCGACATCAGGGAGCGGCACCTGAATCCGGTCGTCACACTCTGCTTTGGTTCATTCTGTAGCCATGAACTCAAAGGGGTCTGAGGGGGTGAATTGGCTCGACGCCTCACCCGAAAGAACGCGGGCCATATCCACCCCAAGGTCCAGCTTGCGGACGCCCGCGCCTTCAGAGAAATCCAGCTTCTTCAAATCCACCCAGAAAACGTTGGGCGATGTCGCTGACTCGCCAAAAAAGAGCATGCTCTTCTGATCCGCTACCACACGCCAGCGTGTCGTGGAAAGATTTGGCGCCTCCGGAAGGCTCACGCCATAGGGTACGGAAGCGTTGCGGATAACGCTGAACACAGCGGCGGCGGCAATCCTGGGGTCGTCGCTTTTGGTCACGGCGTTGATGTAAAAGCCGGCCCGCACGAAACGGTCTTCGGAGCGGCCGCTGCCGGGAAGGAAGTTGAGAGAGTCGACTGCGCTCCAGTATTTCTGGTTGGCGAGATGGGCGTCGTAAGGCGGATCATTCGTCACCACCTGATACGCGCGGTCATGATGGATAACCAGTTTTTCGTCGATCCACTCCAGAACGGCGCTGTCACCAGCCGCATCGGAAAGCGTCAGATGTAACGGCGCAAGACTACCGGGACGACCGGGAACCTCGCCACTCACAATCTGAAAGGGATGCGCGCGCGTATATTCGATCGCTTCCGACACGGTAGCGAACTGATCGAGATAGAACTGCGCCCAGATCGAGAGCGACATGCGGGGCGTTGTTCCGTCATCCTCGGGGAATCCTGTAGCGTTGAGCCATAACAGGCTGGCATTAAGGCCAGCCTCATTCATCCCGTCGACCGTTGAGATGTCATAGCCGGAGACGGCCAGGCTGCCAAACTTCGATGTCCATTCCATCGAACGAGAACCGGCGGCGCCATTGCGCTTCATCCCGCGAGGAAAGACCCAGAAGTTGCTGACCATCGGATCCTTGAAGTCCATGTTGCGGCCCGTGAGATTGCGCCCGTCAGGCCCGTGATAAACGACCCGTGTGCAAGCCTGGGCTTCAACGGTCAGCAACGCTGCGGCGGCGGTCAGAACGGTGAGAATGCGTGTAAATCGAGACATATTGGACACCAATCCATAAGAGGCTGCGCGAAACCTTGATCGGTCAGAACCGATAGGTCATGCCGAGAACCGGTCCACTGAGACGCACGTCATAGACGTGACCCTTGTGATCGTATTCGACATCGAGAACCTTGTAGCCAGCGGAAGCGGAAAGATGATCGCTGAAGGCGTAGTTGAAGGCCGCCAGCACCGACCATGTGTGATCGGAACCAGCCCCGAAGCCGCCAATGTCTGCCTGCCCCTGAAAGGACAGCTTGCTTGTCAGCGGAAGAAAAGCGCGCAGGCCAACCAGCGGATCGACCCAGCCGAAGCTTTCGCCGTAATTGTAGGTCACGCTGCCACCGCCGAGAGCGGCGGTAAGCGTCACATCATTCGAGATATACCAGAAGCGCGCACCGGCGAGCGCGTCGAGCGTAAAGCGCGGCGTATCAAGCACGCGGTAGCCGCCTTGCAACGTCGCCGTGAACTGCTTCGTGTCGACCTTGGCATTGATCGTGGTGCCCTGAGGCACGAAAACCCCGTTCGGAAGAGAGAATGCCGGCAACGGTCCGGCACCATGGCCGTCAGTGGTATCGACATACATGATGTCGCCAGAGAAGATGATGTCGTCGTAGCGCCCCCAAACATTGATGAAACCACCAAGGTTCAGGTCGTCCACGACATCGGAAAACGATTTCTCCACGCCAACCGTCGGGCCGCGCTGAAACGGCGAAATATGCCCGTCGAGGCCAGCAGCCCAAATATAGGGTGTGACCTGCAAGGTCCATTTTGGCCGTTCAGCAGTGACGCTCTCCGGCGTCACACCAAGAGTGGCATCCGCGCCATAGGCAGCATGTGCGCCGCAAAGGTACAGCGCAACGCAAATGACACGCCACGGCAGCAGAAGCTTGCCGATGGCAGTGGGCAACCTTTGAGAAAGGTGCCCGTCGCGATCCCGTCTACAGATCAAATTTTGCTGTTTCATCCGGGAGCGAAATAGCATGGCGTCATCCTTCTCTTTGCGCCCCCCCGCTTCGAAGGCAACAAAAGCGTCCTGTTGAGGCGGCTGGCAACCACCAAGAGACTGGTCGAAAACCTCGCCAAGGTCACTCTAATCCTCAACAAACCAATCGCGATGGCCGGACTTGACCCGGCCATCTTCGTCTTAGCGGTAAAATCAAAGGTTAAAGACGCGAATGGCCGAATAGATCGTGCCAAGACGACATAAGGGGAGAGGCTCAAACTGTCTTTAGAGGGAGAAAAAAGACGTTCTCGATTTACATCGATTTGGCGGAGAGGGGGGGATTCGAACCCCCGATACGGTTGCCCGTATGCCGCATTTCGAGTGCGGTGCATTCAACCACTCTGCCACCTCTCCGCGGGAAGTCGGGGCGCGCCGGGCGCCAGCAGTGCCGCCAAAGGCGGCTGGCTGAAACGGCGCGGAATGTAGACGCGGGCGGCGCGCGGCACAAGGCTTGTTAGCAGGGGTTTGAAAAGTCTTCACCTCCTCCGCCGATGCAAAAGATGTGGATGGCCGGCCAGTTAATTCTAAAGGGGGCCCGGCCATGACGATTTTGGGAGAGGTCTTGCAAAGGCCCGTGAGCGCCTGACCGCGCCCCACCCCTTTTTCTTCCCGCCAAGCTTTTTCTCCCCATAGGGGATATTCCGCGCGCCTGCTAGACTCAGGCCCCATGAGCGAAGCGGAACAGAACGGTGAGAGAAGCACCCCCAAACTGCCCCCCGCCCGGGTGGCAGCCGCCTGGGCTGTCCATGCCTTCACCGCCTCGGGCGTGGTGACGGCGCTTCTGGCCATTGCGGCGCTGATTGCGGGCGATCTGCGCCTTGCGCTGCTCTGGCTCGGTGCCGCGCTTATCATTGACGGGTTTGACGGCCCCATGGCCCGCAAGGTCAATGCCAGCGCCTATGCGCCGCGATTCGACGGGGCCGTGCTCGACCTCGTGATCGATTACCTGACCTATACGGTGATCCCGGCGCTGCTGATCTATCGCTTCGGCCTTGTGCCGCCCGGCTGGGAGATTGGCGCGGCCGCCTTCATCATGACGACCTCTCTCTATTGCTTCGGTAACAGGGAGATGAAGACCCATGACAACTACTTCTCAGGCTTCCCGGCCACGTGGAATCTCGTCGCCCTCTATTTCTTTGTGCTGGGCACGGCGCCATGGCTCAATCTGGTGATTATCGGCGTGCTTGGGGTGCTGACCTTCATCCCCTTCAAATATATCCACCCCTTCCGCGTTCGCACGCTGCGGCCCCTGACGCTTGTCATGACGGCGCTCTGGGCGGGTGCGACCCTCTGGCTTGTGCTGCAAAGCGGCCCGGATTTACCCCCGATTGAGGCTTCCCCTGCTGCTTTCTGGGCTTTTATCGGCAGTTCGGTCTATTTTCTGGGGCTCTGCTTCTGGCGAACACTGGCGGAGCCGAAAAGCGCCTGAGGCGTGATGCCTGTCATTTCCGCGAGAAACGGCACAAAAGCCATGACTTCATGGGCCGGCACTTCTTGACAGCCTCACCTCCCCCTGTATATTGCGCGCCAATCTGGCCCGTGTCGCTTGGTTGGCGGCCGCAGGGCCTTTTTCGTTACATGGTGGTATCAGCGATGTTCGCAGTCATCCGGACAGGCGGCAAACAATACAAGGTCGCAAAAGACGATCTTCTCGAGATCGAGCGCCTCGACGCGCAGGCCGGCGACAAGATCGAGCTTGGCGAAGTCCTGATGCTCGGCGGCGCAGGCGGCGAGACGAAGCTCGGCGCCCCTCTCGTGGACGGTGCAAAGGTGCAGGCCGAAGTGGTCGATCTCACCCGCGGCCCCAAGATCACGATCTTCAAGAAGCGCCGTCGCCAGAACTATCGCCGCAAGAACGGCCATCGTCAGGATCTGATGCTCGTCAAGATCCTCGACATCGCCGGCTAAGCGGGACACAGGAGCAGAAACATGGCCCATAAAAAGGCAGGCGGTTCGTCCCGCAACGGTCGCGATAGCGCCGGCCGTCGTCTCGGCGTGAAGAAGTTCGGTGGCGAAGCCGTCATTCCGGGCAACATCATCATTCGCCAGCGCGGTACGAAGTGGCACCCCGGCAGCAATGTCGGCATCGGCAAGGATCACACCATCTTCGCGAAGGTGGAAGGCGTTGTGGAATTCCGCACGCGCAAGAATGGCCGCGCCTTTGTGTCGGTCGTGACCGCCGAGATGCCGGAAGCCGCAGACTGAAAAGCGAGGCTTGCCGCCTCGCAAGGGTGGCGACCATCGGGAATTAAGAGGGAGATGGACCGCCATCTCCCTTTTTTCATGCCCTCGCCTCCAGAGCCGGAGGAAGGACCCGATGCAGGAAGAACTGACAACCGAGAGGCTGCATCTCAGACCGCTTCGTGAAGCGGATGCGGAGCGGATTGCAGGCCTCGTCAACTGGAACGTGGCGCGTATGCTGGCCCGCATGCCCTGGCCCTACACCGCCGATATGGCGCGCAACTGGATTGCGCAGGCCGGTGAATTGCGCGCAGAAGGCGCAGAATTCGACTATGCCATCACGCTTGAGGGCGAAGGGCTGATCGGCGGTTGCGGGCTCCAGTCTCACGCAGACGGCACAAATGAAATCGGTTACTGGATCGCTGAGCCTTGGTGGAACCGGGGCTATGCGACAGAAGCCGCAGGCACCCTGCTTGAGCACGCCATTGCGCAGTTTGGCGCAGACACGATCATCGCCGGCCATCATGCGGATAATCACGCATCGGGTCGGGTGCTGACGAAACTCGGCTTCCGCTATACTGGTGAAGAAAGCCGCTGGTGCGTTGCGCGGCAGGAAAATGTGCATTGCCTCACCATGAGGCTGATGCAGGCAGGTATGTGACATGAAGTTCCTCGACCAGGCGAAAATCCATGTCCGCTCCGGCAATGGCGGGGCGGGCTGTGTGAGCTTCCGCCGCGAGAAGTTCATCGAGTTTGGCGGGCCCGATGGCGGTGATGGCGGGCGCGGCGGCGATGTCGTGGTCGAATGTGTGGATGGCCTCAACACGCTGATCGACTATCGCTTCCAGCAGCATTTCCGCGCCAAGACCGGAATGCACGGCATGGGCAAGAACCGCTCCGGCGCGAACGGGGCGGATATCGTGCTGAAAGTGCCGGTCGGCACGCAGATCTTCGAGGAAGACGAGGAAACGCTGATCGCCGACATGACGGAAGTCGGCCAGCGCATCGTGCTGGCCAAGGGCGGTAATGGCGGCTTTGGCAATGCCTATTTCAAAAGCTCGACCAATCAGGCTCCCCGCCGTGCCAATCCCGGCCTCGAGGGCGAGGAGCGAACGGTCGTGCTGCGCCTGAAGCTGATCGCGGATGCAGGGCTTGTCGGCCTTCCCAATGCGGGCAAATCGACTTTCCTTGCAGCGGTAAGCGCGGCGAAACCCAAGATCGCCGACTACCCTTTCACCACGCTGACGCCGGGGCTTGGTGTCGTCACCATCGACACGCGCACATTCGTGCTCGCCGATATTCCCGGTCTCATTGAAGGTGCACATGAAGGGGCAGGACTCGGCGACCGCTTCCTCGGCCATCTGGAACGCTGCCGCATCCTCATTCATCTGGTGGATGGCACATCGGAAGATGTGGCGGAGGATTACCGCATCATTCGTGGCGAGATCGCAGCCTATGGCGGAGGTCTTGAAGAGAAGCCTGAAATCCTCTGCCTCAACAAGGCGGATGCGCTGACGCAAGAAGAGCGCGAGGAACGCGCTGCCATTCTCGAATCGGAAAGCGGGGCCGATGTATATGTCATCTCCGCCGTATCGGGCGAGGGCATGAAAGAGGTGCTGCGTCTCGCGGCAAACGAGATCAAGGAGCGCCGCGAGGAAGAACGCGCGCTTGAAGCCGTAAAAAACGGCACCGAGGAAAAGGGCTGGGAGCCTTGAGCACATATCTTGAGAAGGCGCAGCGCGTCGTCGTGAAAATCGGCTCCGCCCTGCTGACAGACAGCGAAACCGGAAAGCTCAATCGCGCCTGGCTTCATGCGCTGGTGGAAGATGTTGCGCGGATGCGCGCACGCGGACAGGAAATGCTGATCGTATCCTCCGGTGCGATCTCGCTTGGCCGCCGCGCGCTGAAACTGCCCGTCGGCAAACTGAAACTTGAAGAAAGCCAGGCCGCCGCCGCTGTCGGCCAGATCGGCCTTGCCCATGCGTTTCAGGAAAACCTCTCCTCCTTCGGCATTTCCTGTGCACAGGTCCTGCTGACGCTGGAAGACACGGAAGAGCGCCGCCGCTACCTCAATGCGCGCTCCACCATGCAGACACTGCTGAAACTCGGCGCCGTGCCCGCCATCAATGAAAATGACACGGTGGCGACGAGCGAAATCCGCTATGGCGACAATGACCGCCTCGCCGCCCGCGTGGCGAGCATGGTGTCGGCTGATTGCCTCGTGCTGCTTTCCGATGTGGATGGCCTCTACACCGCCCCACCCCATCTGCCCGGCGCGGAACATCTGCCTGAAGTGGCCGAGATCACGCCCGAAATCGAAGCAATGGCGGGCGACGCTGCAAGCATCTATTCGCGTGGCGGCATGAAGACGAAAATTGCCGCGGCCCGCATCGCCACCGAAGGCGGTGCTCGCATGGCCATTGCCAATGGCCGTGGCCTCAATCCGCTGAAAGCCATTGAAGAGGGCGCGCGCTGCACCTGGTTCAACGCGCCCTCAACGCCCATCGCCGCGCGCAAACGCTGGATCTCCGGCTCGCTGAAAAGCCTCGGCACGGTCTGCATTGATGATGGCGCGGTAAAGGCGCTGCTTCAGGGCCGCAGCCTGCTTCCTGCCGGCATTACCGATGTGCAAGGCGAGTTCAGCCGGGGCGACGCCATCACCGTGCG
>JBAYOU010000034.1:0-9036 GCA_041678065.1 Parvibaculum sp.
GCGCTTGCCGGCACGCTGGAACTTGGCCGTCAGGGCGCGATCTCGACTGCCGTTATCCTCTTCCTGCTGGTGATGGTTGTCGCGGTCATCATGGGTATCGTGTTCGTGGAGCGCGCGCAGCGTCGCCTCCTGGTGCAGTATCCGAAGCGACAGGTTGGCAACAAGCTATATGGTGGCGATAGCTCGCATCTGCCGCTGAAGCTGAATACGTCTGGTGTCATTCCGCCGATCTTCGCGTCGTCGCTGCTCCTGTTGCCGATCACCATCGCGAATTTCAGCGGCGGGCAGGGGCCTGACTGGCTGAATGTGATTACCGGCGCGCTTGCGCATGGTCAGCCGCTCTATATGGCGCTTTATGCGGCGGGTATCATCTTCTTCGCCTTCTTCTATACGGCCATTGTGTTCAATCCGGGCGATACGGCTGACAATCTGAAGAAGTATGGCGGCTTTATTCCGGGCATCCGTCCCGGCCAGCGGACAGCAGAGTATATTGACTATGTGCTGACCCGACTGACCGTTGTGGGTGCGCTTTATCTCACCATTGTCTGTCTGCTGCCCGAGATTTTGATCTCGCAGTACAATGTACCTTTCTATTTTGGTGGTACCTCTCTGCTCATCGTGGTCAGCGTGACAATGGACACTGTTTCACAAATCCAGAGCCATCTGCTGGCACATCAGTATGAAGGCCTCATCAAGAAGTCCAAGCTCAGGGGGGCGCGGCGATGAAACTCATCCTTCTCGGGCCGCCCGGTGCCGGCAAGGGAACGCAAGCGAAGCGGCTGGAAGAGAAGTATGGCTTCATCCAGCTCTCGACTGGCGACATGTTGCGAGCGGCAGTGGCTGCGGGCACGGAGACCGGCAAGAAAGCCGAATCCATCATGGCTCGTGGTGAACTCGTGCCGGACGATGTTGTGGTCGGCATCATCGCAGAGCGCATCGCGCAGCCGGATGCTTCGAAGGGCTATATTCTTGACGGCTTTCCCCGGAACGTCTCGCAGGCCGAAGCCTTGGACGAGATGCTGAAAGGGAAGGGCACGGAGCTTGATGCTGTGGTCGAACTCGTTGTCGATGACAGCATTCTGCTCAACCGGATTGAAGGGCGCGCGGCGGAAACCGTGGGCGGCGCCCGTGCAGACGACAATGCCGAGGCGTTGGCAAAGCGTCTCAAGGTCTATCACGAGCAGACGGCACCCCTTTCGGAGTATTACCGGGGCAGGGGCAAGCTGAAGGCCGTGGACGGCATGAAGGAAATGGATGAGGTAACCCGCCAGATCGAGGCGGCCCTCGGAGTTTAGACAGGGAAAGGGTTTTAGCTTAGCCGGTTGACTGGGTAGTAGTAAATTCTATAATCCCGGCCTTCGCGGCGGTACTTTCAGAGAACAACCCGGCTGTAGGCCGAAAAGAGGCGGATTTCCGCCATTTTCGGGTGGTTTTGGTCAGGGTGTTGCTCAAAGTGCCGGGTAAGCGATTCCCGAAGTTTAGGAGAGACACGTGGCTCGTATCGCTGGCGTCAATATCCCGACCAACAAGCGGGTGGTCATCGGCCTGACCTATATTCATGGCATCGGTAGTGCCAAGGCCAAGGAAATCTGCGCAGCGGTTGGCATTCCGGCCGAGCGCCGTGTGAACGAACTGACGGACGCCGAAGTCATTCAGATCCGTGAGACGATCGACCGCGATTATCTCGTGGAAGGTGACCTGCGCCGTGAGGTTGCGATGAACATCAAGCGGTTGATGGATCTCGGTTGCTATCGCGGCCTGCGTCACCGCAGGGGGCTGCCGGTTCGCGGGCAGCGCACCCACACCAATGCCCGCACCCGCAAGGGCCCGGCAAAGGCGATTGCCGGCAAGAAGAAGTAACAGGGCCCCGGCTCTTTATTATCCGGGGCGCGCGGGCATCGCGCTTCCCCTTGTGACACGAAGGTTCAGGACGGATGGCGAAGGACAAGGTTCGCGTTAAGCGGAAAGAACGGAAGAATATCTCGTCGGGCGTTGCCCACGTGAATTCGACGTTCAACAACACGATGATCACGATCACGGATGCCCAGGGCAACGCGATCTCGTGGTCCTCGGCTGGCATGATGGGCTTTAAGGGCAGCCGCAAGTCGACGCCTTTCGCCGCACAGATGGCTGCGGAAGATGCTGGCAAGAAGGCCATGGAACATGGCATGCGCACCCTCGAAGTCGAGGTTTGCGGCCCGGGTTCGGGGCGTGAGTCCGCGCTGCGCGCGTTCCAGTCGATCGGTTTCACGGTCACGACGATCCGCGATGTGACGCCTATCCCGCATAATGGCTGCCGCCCGCCCAAACGGCGCCGCGTCTAAGGTGACCCGTATCTGACCGGCAGGCTTTCGGGCATGCCGGTCACGTCTGTTCGCACGATTGGATGGTGGAGCGGACGTTAAAGAGATCAGGTGGCGGACATCTCCCGCCCGGCGCGCTTTATGAGCGCGCCGCAAACGACGGCACGAGGTTTCAAAGTGATCCAGAAAAACTGGGAAGAGCTTATCAAGCCGAACAAGCTCGAGATCAATTCCGGCCATGACGCGCAGCGTTTCGCAACAGTTGTTGCCGAGCCGCTTGAGCGCGGTTTTGGTCTGACGCTCGGCAACGCGCTGCGTCGCGTGCTGATGTCGTCTCTGCAGGGTGCGGCTGTGACCGCCGTGCAGATTGATGGCGTGCTGCATGAGTTCTCGTCGATTGCCGGCGTGCGCGAGGATGTGACCGACATCATCCTCAACATCAAGCAGCTCGCGCTGCGCCTTCACGCCGAAGGCCCGAAGCGCATGACGCTCTCGAAGAAGGGCCCGGGCGTTGTTACCGCTGGCGATATCTCGGCGGGCGCGGATATTGAGGTGCTCAATCCCGAGCTCGTGCTCTGCACGCTGGACGATGGTGCTGAAATCCGCATGGAGTTCACCGTCGCGCTCGGCAAGGGCTATGTCGCCTCGGATCGGAACCGCCCGGAAGATGCGCCGATTGGACTTATCCCGGTGGACAGCCTCTACAGCCCCGTGAAGCGCGTTTCCTACAAGGTTGAGAACACCCGCGAGGGCCAGGTTCTCGACTATGACAAGCTGACGCTTCAGGTTGAAACCAATGGTGCCGTGACGCCGGAAGATGCAGTTGCTTATGCGGCGCGCATTCTTCAGGACCAGCTCCAGACCTTCGTGAACTTCGAAGAGCCTGAGCAGAAGCAGGTTGAGGAAAGCCGTCCGGAACTCGAGTTCAATGCGGCGCTGCTCAAGAAGGTGGACGAGCTGGAACTTTCCGTCCGTTCCGCCAACTGCCTCAAGAACGACAATATCGTTTATATCGGCGACCTCATTCAGAAGACGGAGAGCGAGATGCTCCGCACTCCGAACTTCGGCCGCAAGTCGCTGAACGAGATCAAGGAAGTGCTCGCGCAGATGGGCCTTCACCTGGGTATGGAAGTCCCGAACTGGCCGCCGGAGAATATTGAAGAACTGGCGAAGCGGTACGAAGACCAGTACTGAAGCATTTGAGTAAACAACGCCGCGTCCTGAAGACGCCGCTTCTAATGAGGAGAAGGGCCCATGCGCCACGGAAAAGCCGGTCGCAAGCTCAATCGCACCGCAAGCCATCGCAAGGCCATGCTCGCCAATATGGCGATCGCGCTCATCAAGCATGAGCAGATCGTGACCACTCTGCCCAAGGCGAAGGAGCTTCGCCCCTATGTTGAGAAGCTCGTCACGCTCGGCAAGCGGGGTGATCTTCATGCCCGTCGTCAGGCTTATGCCGCGCTGCCGGAAAAGGCGTGGGCCGCAAAGCTGTTCGACGTGCTCGGCCCGCGCTATCAGGAGCGTCCGGGCGGTTACATCCGTGTGCTGAAGGCGGGCTTCCGCCATGGTGACAGCGCTCCAATGGCGGTGATCGAGTTCGTTGATCGGGACGAAAGCGCGAAGGGTCAGGATTCCGGCCCCGTCTTCACGGATGATGAGGGCGACGAAGACTGATCGCGCAAGCGTATCGTCTCAATGTTCAGGGCGGCATTTTCGGATGCCGCCCTTTTCTTTTTGGGAAATCTCATGACAGTTTCGTAAGCCATGCAGGCTTATTGGGTCTTGTCAGCGGAGGTGACGCTCCCCAAACTTCAGTATGCGGCTGGTTCATTTGGGGCTTTGAGGTCATGCCCGTCCTTCATCGAGGGGACGCGCAACATGGTGGTGGAAATGCTTTCGGATTCTTCCTGGGCGGGGGCGCTGGGCATGGCGCTTGCCGCAATTTTCCTGTCGGCTGTTCTTTGCGTTTTCCCGTGGCGGGCACATGCGCAGACTGATCGTCAGGTCCCGTCAAGCAGACAGCAGATAGAGCTTTCCTATGCACCTGTGGTGAAGCGGGTCGCGCCCGCCGTGGTGAATGTCTATACGAAGCGTGTTGTGAAGGAGCAGGCGCGCTCGCCCTTCATGAACGACCCTTTCTTTCAGCAGTTCTTTGGCAATCGGTTCAGCTTTGGCGTGCCGCGCGAGCGTGTGCAACAGTCGCTCGGCTCTGGCGTGATTGTCGATCCATCTGGCCTGGTGGTGACCAACCATCATGTCATTCGGGATGGGCAGCAATTCACGGTCGCGCTTTCCGACAGGCGGGAGTTTGAGGCGGATCTCGTGCTCGCTGATGAACGCACTGACCTTGCCATCCTGCGCATTGATGCGGGCCGCGAAAAGCTACCTCATCTGACATTCAAGGATTCCGACAGGGTGGAAGTTGGCGATCTCGTGCTTGCCATTGGCAACCCGTTTGGCGTGGGCCAGACGGTCACGTCCGGCATCGTCTCGGCGCTTGCCCGCACGCATGTCGGTGTGTCCGATTACCAGTTCTTCATTCAGACTGATGCCGCGATCAATCCGGGGAATTCGGGTGGCGCGCTTGTGACGATGGATGGCCACCTCATCGGCATCAACAGTGCCATCTATTCGCAGACAGGCGGGAGCATCGGCATTGGCTTTGCGATCCCCTCCAACATGGTGCAGAGCGTCGTTGCTTCGGCGCGTGATGGCAATCATGTGAAGCGACCCTGGTTTGGGGCGGCCCTGCAGGCAGTTGATGCGGATCTTGCGCAATCGCTCGGGCTCGACCGGCCGGGCGGCAGCCTGATCCGTGATCTCTATCCCGCAAGCCCTGCAGACAAGGCAGGGCTGAAGGTAGGCGATGTTATCCGCGCGGTTGATGGTTTTGATGTGGAAGACCCGCAGGCCGTCCGCTACCGCTTCGCAACCAAGGGATTGGGAGGGCAGGCCAAGATCACCTATCTGCGCGATGGGAAGCTGCGCGAAACGTCGGTCGCGCTCATTGCGCCGCCCGAAGACCCGCCCGCAGAAGAAACGACAATCGGTGGTCGCAACCCCTTTGCGGGGGCGAGTGTCGCCAATCTCTCGCCAGCTATCGCCGACAAGCTCGGCCTCGATATTGTGAGTGAGCGTGGCGTCGTGGTAACCCAGATCGAACCCCGCTCCGCTGCAAGCCAGATACAGTTCCAGCGTGGCGACATTATCGTCGAGGTTGAAGGGCAGAAGGTTGAAAGAGTGCGCGACCTGATAAAGGTCACCTCCGGCACACGGCCTCAATGGCACTTTTCCGTGAAGCGCGGTGACCGTGTCTTCTCGGCGACGGTAGGCGGCTAGAGAACATCAAAATGAAAATGGCCCGGTCGAAACCGGGCCATGATGCTTTGCGTGAATGCGGGGAGGGATCAGGAGCTTTCCTGATCGCCCATCTGCGACTGGAGATAGTTTTCCAGACCAACCGTCTTCACGAGCGCGAGTTGGGTTTCGAGGAAGTCGATATGTTCTTCCTCATCTTCCAGAATGTCCTCGAAGAGCTCGCGGGTGATGTAATCCCGCGCTTCCTCGCAATAGGCGATCGCCTCCTTGTAGAAGCCGTGGCCTGCATATTCGAGTTTCAGGTCGCATTCGAGGCATTCCACTGGCGTTTCGCCGATCAGCAGCTTGTCGAGATCCTGCAGGTTGGGCAGGCCTTCAAGGAAGAGAATGCGCTCGATCAGCTTGTCGGCGTGTTTCATCTCGTCGATCGACTCGTGATACTCGACCTCTGCGAGCTTCTTCAGCCCCCAGTTCTTGAACATCCGCGCATGAAGGAAATACTGGTTGATGGCCGTGAGTTCCATCCTCAGGGCCTTGTTCAGATATTCGATAACCTTGGGATCGCCGCGCATGATTAACCTCTTTCCACCGATTCTTGTGGAGAGAGTAGGCCGTAGATCGTGGAAGATCAAATCACGATCTAAAAAAACCTAATAAAATCAATTAGTTGATAATGATTTTGAGAGTATTTCTCGAAAGCGCTCAGTCAGCGGCGGTGGCGAGGGCGACCGCAACAGCGTTCTGGTTACGCGCTTCGTCGATCATGGTGGCGATAGAGGGCAGGCAGCGGCCACATTGCGGCTTCGTGCCCATGGCGCGATGCGCGGCAAGCGGTGTATCGATATGGGGCCCCTGCGCCAGCACCTCGCGCACTGAACGGCAATTCTTGGCATTACATACGCAAACGATCATCTGACGCCTGTATCTGCTTGGATAATCCGCCCTCTTTCCGCCCGTGTCGGCGGTGTGAGCAGAAACATGCCATGTATTGCAAATGGTTTGCAATAGCTCTGTTACTGACAATCGCTTGCAATAGTGTCGCATCCCGGGCATTCACGTCGGATGGCTGATCGGGGCGCGGAAAACATGCTAAACACCCGCAATGAGCAGTCTTTTTGAAGCAGCAGGAATGGATGAGGGGGCGCCGCGCCCGCTGGCGGACCGGTTGCGTCCGACAAAGCTGGAAGAAGTTGTGGGGCAGGATCACCTGCTTGGCCCCGCTGCTCCGCTCGGTCGTATGATTGCGGCTGGCCACCTCTCGTCGATCATCCTGTGGGGGCCACCCGGCACCGGCAAGACGACCATCGCCCGGCTGCTCGCGGACCGTGTGGGGCTTTTCTTTGAGCCGATGTCGGCGATTTTCTCAGGTGTCGCGGACCTGAAGAAAGTGTTTGATGCCGCCCGCGCGCGCCGCGCCACGGGTAAGGGCACGCTGCTTTTTGTGGATGAGATCCACCGGTTCAACCGCACGCAGCAGGACAGTTTCCTGCCCGTGATGGAAGATGGCACGGTGACGCTAGTCGGGGCGACGACCGAGAACCCTTCCTTCGAGCTGAACGCCGCCTTGCTCTCACGGGCGCAGGTGATGGTGCTGAACAGGCTTGATGACGCCGCGCTTGAGCAATTGTTGCAGCGCGCCGAGGCCCATTATGGCGAGGCCCTGCCGCTGACGGAGGATGCGCGCGCCGCGCTTCGCGCGATGGCAGATGGTGATGGGCGCTTCGCGCTCAATCTTGCAGAAGAGGTGCAGGCCCTTCGCGGTGCGGAGCCTTTCGATACGGCAGCGCTCATCGGTGCCGTGCAGCGCCGCGCGCCGCTCTACGACAAAGGGCGGGAAGGGCATTACAATCTCATCAGCGCGCTTCACAAATCGATCCGCGGTTCGGATTGCGATGCTGCGCTTTACTATCTCGCACGGATGCTGGTCGGCGGTGAAGACCCCCTTTATATCGCGCGCCGTCTTGTGCGTGCTGCCATTGAGGATATCGGGCTTGCCGATCCCGAGGCGCTGCATCAGGCGCTTGCGGCAAAGGAAGTGTTTGATTTCCTCGGCGCGCCCGAAGGTGAACTCGCGCTGGCGCAGGCGGTGATCTATCTCGCCACCGCGCCCAAATCGAATGCCGCTTACATGGCCTTCAACATGGCGAAGCGGTCTGCGCGTGATACGGGTTCGGTTGCACCGCCTGCTCATATTCTCAATGCGCCGACAAAGCTCATGAAAGAGCTTGGTTATGGCTCGGGCTATGAATATGACCATGACGCGCCGAACGGTTTTTCAGGGCAGGACTATTTTCCCGAGGAAGTTGGCCGACAGGCGTTTTACCGTCCGGTCGAACGAGGCTTCGAGCGGGAGATTTCGAAGCGCCTCGCTTACTGGGCGAAGTTGCGGGATGAGAGGAACGCATGAACACGCTTTTCGCTGTGGTAGCGGGCGGCGCGATCGGCGCAGGCGCGCGGCATCTCTTCAACCTTCAGGCGCTGCGCATGTTCGGGCCGAATTTTCCATGGGGCACAATCGGCGTGAATGTCATCGGTTCCTTGCTGATGGGCGTGCTTGCGGGGCTTTTTGCGTTCAAGGCTGATCTCTCGCCCGAATGGCGAAGCTTTCTTGCCACGGGTTTTCTCGGCGGTTTTACGACCTTTTCGGCTTTCTCGCTGGATGCGGCGAACCTCATTCAGCGCGGCGATACGGGCCTTGCGCTTGCCTATATGGGCGGCTCCGTTGCAATGGGCATCGGAGCGCTTTTTCTTGGTCTCTTTCTTGTGAAGGCGATGTTGTCAGTATGAACGAAGTTGCGCAGATCGCAGTCACGAATGATGAAGACGGGCTTCGGCTGGATCGATGGTTCAGGCGGCATTTCCCGCTGGTAACGCATGGACGTCTCGAAAAACTGCTGCGCACGGGCCAAGTGCGCGTGGATGGTGCGCGGGCAAAGGCGAATGTGCGGCTGGAGCAGGGACAGATTGTGCGTGTGCCGCCGCTGGGTGATGAGGCGGTCAAACCAGCGCCCAAGGCAGATCGCGGTTTCAGTGATCAGGATGCTGCCTTCATCCGGTCGCTTGTCATTCATAAGGATAAATCCATCCTTGTACTGAACAAGCCCGCCGGACTTGCGGTGCAGGGAGGTACCAAGACCGAGCGTCATATTGACGGGATGCTTGATGCGCTGACTTTCGATGCTGCGGAGCGCCCGCGCCTTGTGCATCGGCTCGACCGGGATACATCTGGTGTTCTCGTGCTTGCGCGTACCGCAAAGGCAGCAGCGGCGCTGGCGCGTTCATTCAAGGAGCGCGATACGCGAAAGATTTATTGGGCGCTCGTCGTAGGCGTGCCGACGCCTCGACAGGGCACAATCGATCTTGCTCTGACAAAGGAGGGTGGGCCGCGCGCCGAACGCGTCTTCGCGGCAGAGAA
>JBAYOU010000035.1:0-8975 GCA_041678065.1 Parvibaculum sp.
GCCGCGAGGCTTGTATGGCCAAAACCTTTCGCGGTGACAGCGGTGACGAAGGAGCCGACACCATTGGCCTTCGCATTCTCCTTTGTGACATGCACGGCAACCGGGTCGATGTCAGAAGCGAGCACATTCACGCGGGCGAGCTTTGCGATGGCGATGGCGAGGACGCCCGTACCCGTGCCGATGTCAAGTGCATTGATTGGCATGCCGGGCTTCACGATCTCGGAAATATATTCGAGGCAACCGGAGGTCGTTTCGTGATGGCCGGTGCCGAAGGCCTGCCCCGCCTCGACAAGAAGGGGGATCGCACCTGCAGGTACCTTGTCTGTGTCGTGGCCGCCATAGACGAAAAAGCGTCCGGCGCGCACCGGCTCCAGCCCTTCCAGCGAGCGCGACACCCAGTCTTCGTCCGGCAGAAGTTCGATTCGGAAATCTTCGGCTGTTACGCCGCTCTCCTTCTCCGCATGAGAGATCAGCCCACGGATTATTTTTTCTTCGGGTTCGTCGGCATAAAGTGCCTCGATGCGCCAAATCCCATGTGCTTCGACCTCATTCCAGTCGGAAGCGGTTTGCACCAGCGGGCCTGAGCCGGGCTCGGCCTCCAAGGTCGATATGGCGAGGGCTTCCGGCCAGATAGTGGCTTCCAGAGCATCGGCGAAGATATCCGCCACTTCGTAAGGCACTGTGAAGGAGACTTTCCAGACAGCGGTCATCTGTGAGGTGCCTTTGGGCTCGCGGGGAGAGTGACGGGTGAAAGCAGCGGAGGCATCGTCACACGCGCTCAAGGAAGCTGTCGATCACCTTTTTGCGGCCCGCCTTCTCGAAATCGACGGTTAGCTTGTTGCCATCTATCTCCGCGACATGGCCATAGCCGAATTTCTGGTGGAAGACGCGTTCACCCCGCACATAACTTGCCGCGGCGGGATCGCTTGTCGCGACAAGTTCCGCATGGGTTTCATAAGCGGGGGGCTTTGTGCGCATCTCGGCATTCGACTGCGCGCGCCTCCAGCCGGGACTTGAATAGTTGCTGTCGCGCGCGAAGTCCTGTGCAAAGCGGCTCTGACCGTAATTCTGGTAGCTTGCGCCTGCCATTGCAGCTTCCGTCACCTCCACATGGTGCTTCGGCAACTCATCCACGAAGCGGGAGGGGATGGAGCTTTGCCAGAGCGCGTGAATGCGGCGGTTTGCTGCGAATGAAATATAGGCGCGCTTCTTTGCCCGCGTGATGCCGACATAAGCGAGACGGCGTTCTTCCTCAAGGCCGGCCATGCCATTTTCATCGAGCGAACGCTGATGCGGAAAAAGCCCTTCTTCCCAGCCGGGCAGAAACACCGTATCGAACTCAAGCCCCTTGGCGCTGTGCAGCGTCATAAGGTTGATCTTGTCGGCGGTGTCGTTCTGCTCATTCTCCATCACAAGAGAAATGTGCTCCAAGTAGCTCGCAAGCGTTTCATGCTGCTCCATGGAGCGGACGAGTTCTTTCAGGTTCTCAAGCTTGCCCGGTGCTTCGGCGGATTTGTCATTCTGCCACATCTCCGTATAGCCGGATTCATCAAGCACGATTTCTGCAAGCTCTGTATGCGGCATGCCCGGAACGAGCGAACGCCAGCGTTCCACCATCTCCACAAAATTGGCGAGAGCGCGCCGTGCCGCAGGCTTCAGCTCTTCTGTGGTGATGAGCATTTTCGACGCGCGGTAAAGCGACGTTTTCTCCGCCCGCGCGAGCTTGTGGATCGTCTGCACAGCTACATCGCCAAGGCCACGGCGCGGGCGGTTCACGATACGCTCAAAGGCAAGATCATCATCCGGTTGTGCGATCAGGCGAAGATAGGCGTTCGCATCGCGGATTTCAGCGCGTTCATAGAAGCGAGGGCCGCCGACCACGCGATAGGGAATGCCGAGATTGATGAAACGGTCTTCAAATTCGCGCATCTGGAAGGATGCGCGGACAAGGATCGCCATGTCTCGCAGCAAATGGCTCTGCCGCTGCAACTGTTCCACTTCTTCGGCAATGGCGCGGGCTTCTTCTTCGCCATCCCAATAGGAAGCGATCTTTACGGGATCGCCTTCATTGTCATTCGCTTCCGTCCAGAGCGTTTTGCCAAGGCGTTGTTCATTCGCGGCGATGAGGCCGGAGGCGGCACCGAGAATATTGGCGGTGGAGCGGTAGTTCCGCTCCAGGCGGATGACCTTCGCGCCGGGAAAATCTTTTTCAAAGCGGAGAATGTTATCCACCTCCGCGCCGCGCCAGCCATAGATGGACTGGTCATCATCACCCACGCAGCAGATATTTTTATGCTTCTGCGCCAGCAGGCGCAGCCAGAGATATTGCGCGATATTGGTGTCCTGATATTCGTCCACCAGCATATATTTAAAACGGTCCTGCCACTCGGCGAGTACCTCGGGGTGGCGCTGAAAAATGGTCAGTACTTCGAGCAGAAGGTCTCCGAAATCTGCTGCGTTCAGTATCTTCAGTCGCGCCTGATAGGCAGCATAAAGCTCGCCACCCTTGCCATTCGCAAAGGATTGCGCTTCCCCCGCCGGAACTTTATCGGGTGTCAGGCCGCGGTTCTTCCAGCCATCAATGAGAATGGCGAGCTGGCGGGCGGGCCAGCGCTTCTCGTCGATGTTTTCTGCCTGAATGATCTGCTTCATCAGGCGGATCTGGTCATCGGCATCGAGAATGGTGAAATCAGAGCGGAGGCCAGCCAATTCCGCATGTCGCCGCAGCATCTTCGCGCCCAGCGCGTGAAAGGTCCCAAGCCATTGCATGCCTTCCACCGCGCCGCCAATCAGCCGGCCCGTGCGCTCATGCATCTCGCGGGCAGCCTTGTTGGTGAAGGTCACGGCGAGAATCTGCCCCGGCCAGGCGCGGCGTGTGGCAAGCAGATGGGCGAGCCGCGTGGTCAGTACCCTTGTTTTGCCCGTGCCGGCACCGGCCAGCACGAGCACCGGCCCGTCCACCGTTTCCACCGCTTCGCGCTGTTCGGCATTCAGCCCGTCGAGATAGGGCGCGCGCATGGCTGCCATGGCCTGCTGGCTTGTGGAGCGGACAGTGGATTCCTCGAGAATATTCCCAAGATCAAAAGGATCGTCGGCTGGGGTCATGATTCCGGTATCATAGCAGGTGTTGCCCGCCCCGCTAAATCATGTGTCCTGCTGCCTAATTCTTTCGCTTGATGCCGATCACGCGGCCTGCCTGTGGCGGGCGGGGAATATCCGCATGAGCCTTCTTCATCGCCTCAATCTTCGCCTGTTGCTCGGCGGGGAAGGAAGAGGCGCGGCGAGATTTCATGTCGACATGAATGCACATCTGCTCACTTGTCGCGGCAAGATAGCCCTTCTCTGCGTGATACATATGGCCAAAGACGTGTATGCGCTTCTCATCCGCATCAAGCATCTGATAGGTGACGCGCAGCGGATCGCCTTCCTTTACCTCCGCGAGATAGCAGACATGCACTTCCGCCGTGAAGCAGGAGCCCTCGCCCTTTTGCGTGTAATCCCAGCCAATGCCGAGGGTCGAGAAGGCCACGTCGAGCGATTCATCAAAAACGAGATGATAATAGGCCATGTTCATATGGCCGTTCAGATCGACCCATTGGGGCTCCACCCGGCGGATGGGGCTTTCGATCGGCGCGGCAAGCGCGGTGTCTGTCATGGTCGTTCTCCTCTGTGACGGGCTTTCCCCGTTCTCTGCTTGCTGGGAGCATGAGCCTAGGTGAAGGGCAACCGGCAATCTATAGCCGGAGCGCCATGACGCGAGTGAGGGGCAGTGCTAGGCTTCCCCGACCATGGAGAGAGTGATGTACGAAGCGGTGAAACACGAGGGTAGGGAGGCGGCGCTCGCGGAACTCGCCGGGCTGCTTGGCGAGCGGCTCACGCGGTCTGCCGCCATGCGCGAGACGCATGGGCGCGATGAAAGCTGGCATCCCGTTTCTCCTCCCGATGCAGTGGCCTTTGCCGAAACAACGGAGGAAGTTGCGGCCATTGTCCGCATCTGCGCGGCGCATCGCCTGCCGATCATTCCTTTTGGTGCGGGCACCTCTCTGGAGGGGCATGTCTCCGCCGTGCATGGCGGGCTATCGCTCGATCTCAGCCGGATGAGCCGCATCATCGAGGTGAATGCCGAAGACCTTGATGTGCGCGTGGAAGCAGGCGTGATGCGCAAGACGTTGAACGACTATCTACGCGACACCGGGCTCTTCTTCCCGATTGATCCCGGCGCGAATGCGACGCTTGGTGGCATGGCGGCGACACGCGCTTCCGGCACGAATGCGGTGCGCTATGGTACGATGCGCGAGAATGTGCTGGCGCTCACGGCGGTCATGGCGGATGGCTCGATCATCCGCACGGGCACGCGGGCGCGGAAATCATCAGCCGGGTATGATCTCACGCGTCTCCTTGTCGGATCGGAAGGCACGCTTGGCATCATCACCGAACTTACGCTCCGGCTTTACGGAATTCCGGAAGCCATGCGCTCTGGTGTTGTTCCTTTTACCTCGCTTGAAGGGGCCGTTGATGCAGTGATCGAGACGATCCAGTCGGGTCTTCCGATTGCGCGGATTGAAATTCTCGACCCGCTCGCCATCCGCACCTGCAACACCTATTCGAAGCTCACCCTTGCCGAAGTGCCGACGCTTTTTGTCGAGTTTCACGGAACGGAAGCCTCTGTTGCCGAACAAGCGGCGCGGTTCAGTGCCATCGCTTCGGGTCATGGAGCGGGAAGTACGGAGTGGGCATCAAAAGCGGAAGATCGCACGCGGCTCTGGGAGGCGCGGCACAATGCCTATTATGCGGCGCTGGCTTCCGCGCCCGGCAAGAAGGGCATGGTCACAGATGTTTGCGTGCCGATCTCGCGGCTTGCAGAAGCGATCTCCGGCACGCTTGCCGATCTTCAGGGCTCATTCCTCAAAGCGCCGATCGTAGGCCATGTGGGTGACGGCAACTTCCATATGTTGATGCTGATGGACCCAGCCAATCCGACCGACCTCGCAGAAGCGACGCGGCTGCATGATCTCATGGTCGCGCGTGCGCTTTCTCTCGGCGGTACCTGCACAGGCGAGCATGGCATTGGTGAGGGGAAAATCAAATTTCTGGAAATGGAGCATGGGCCTGGCGTTGCCGTCATGCGTGCGATCAAACAGGCGCTGGACCCGGCGAATATTCTCAATCCGGGAAAGATTTTCTCTCTCAATCCAGCGTCTGCCGGTAGCGATTGAGCGAGATCAGCGACACGACGAGAAGGAAGAGCAGGATTGCCGCCATATCGGGCGCGATTTCCGCAAGATCGTTTCCTTTCAGCAATATGCCGCGCGTGATGCGCAGGAAATGGGTGAGTGGCAGCACCTCGCCAAACCATTGCGCCCATTGCGGCATGCCCCGGAAGGGAAACATGAAGCCTGATAGCAGAATGGATGGCAGGAAGAAGAACATCGTCATCTGCACTGCCTGAAGCTGGTTTCGCGCCAGCGTCGAGAAGGTGAAGCCCACCGCAAGGTTCGCAGCGACGAAGAAGAAAAGTGCGATTGAAAAAAGCCAAAGGCTTCCCGCGACCGGCACGTCGAACAACCACCAGGCGGCGGCCAGTACCACCGCCGTCTGGATATAGCCGATGATGATATAGGGCAGGATCTTCCCCATCATCACCTCAAGCGGACGCACTGGCATGGTGAGCAGGTTCTCCATCGTGCCGCGCTCCGTCTCGCGGGTCATGGCGAGCGATGTGAAAACGATCATGGTGAGGGTGAGGATGACGCCGATAAGTCCCGGTACGATGTTGAGTTCGGTCCGTCCTTCCGCATTGTAGCGTCGATGAATGACAACATCGAAGGGCAGGGGCGCGGGGACGATATTTGCGAGCGGGCCTTTGAGATCGCGGTTCAGTACGCTTGATGCAAGTAGTTGAATGCCAGCCGTCGCGTTTCCTGTGGCGGCGGGGTCGGTCGCGTCGGCATCCAGCAGAAGCTCGGGTCGCTCACCACGCTGCAATTTGCGGCTGAAATCTGGCGGGATCTGGAGCACGAATTGCACCTTGCCGCGCCGGAGCAGTTCGTCTGCTTCCTGTGCCGTCTCGGGGCTCGCAACTACGTCGAAATAATCCGAGTTCACCATGCCGCTTACGAAGCTGCGCGTGAAGGCCGAATGGTCCTGCGCAAAGATGGCGGTCGGCAGGTTCTTCGGATCGGTATTGATTGCATAGCCGAAAAGGATGAGCTGCATCACCGGCACACCCAGCATCATGGCGAAGGTGAGCCGGTCGCGCCGCATCTGGATGAATTCCTTGCGGATCATGGCGTTGAGCCGGATGAAAGAGAAACGCCCTGCCATTGCGCACCTCACTCGTCATCCGAAATTGTCGGATGCGCCTTTCATCATGTGGATGAACACATCTTCCAGTGTGGGCGCGGCCTCGCGCCAGAAGAGTTCCTTTTCTTCGCGGAAGGGGGCGATGGCGGTTTCGAGGGCGGCTCTGTCTGCGCCACTCACATGGAGAGTTGCACCGAAAGGTGCGATCATGTGGACGCCAGCGCGGCCTTCGAGTTCATGCGCCAGCCGGTTGATGCGGCGTTGAGATGCGCTGCTCACCGCCCATGTGACAAGGCCGGAGCTGCGCACCACTTCTTCTGCCGTGCCGCGCGCGAGAAGCTTGCCGTAAGCCAGATAGCAAATCTTATGGCAGCGTTCCGCTTCATCCATGTAATGTGTGCTCACCAGCACGGTCATACCGCCATCTGCGAGCATGTGTATCTCGTCCCAGAACTCGCGTCGCGCCTTCGGGTCCACGCCCGCAGTGGGCTCATCAAGCAGCAGCAGCTTCGGTCCGTGCATGATGGCGGCGGCAAGCGCGAGACGCTGTTTCCAGCCGCCTGACAATGTGCCGGCAAGCTGGTGTGCGCGATTTTCGAGGTTGAGTTTTGCGAGCGTGTCGCTCACCGCCTTGCGCGGATGGGCGAGGCCATAGATTGACGCGACAAAGGAAAGATTTTCGCGGATCGACAGGTCTTCATAGAGGCTGAAGCGCTGCGTCATATAGCCGGTCTTCAGCTTGATGTGGCTGCTTTCCGTACGGATGTCATAGCCGAGGCAGGTGCCTTCTCCTGCATCCGGCGTCAGCAAGCCGCACAGCAGGCGGATGGTGGTTGTCTTGCCGCTGCCATTAGGGCCAAGAAATCCATAGATCTCTCCTTCCGCCACCTGCATGTCGATGTTGTCGACAACTTTTGTGCCGCCGAAACTTTTCGTGAGCCCGTGCACATCAATGACGAGCGGGGCGGCTTCAGCCGGGAGGTCTGCGGGGGAGGGAGAGGCTCCGTGCATCCGGCTCATGGCGGCCTCATTCTGCCTTGGGCGGTATCAGCGATACGGTGACAGGCTGGCCGGGACGAAAGGCTTCCGGCTCCGCATCGGGCGTTGCCTCGGCCATGAAGACGAGCTTCTCTTTCGAGCGGTCGCTATAGATGACGGGCGGCGTGAACTCGGCTTCCGTGGAAATGAACCGGATGGTGCCCTTGGCGTCTGGCGGGCAGTTGCTGCAAGCGAGCCGCACCTTTGCGCCATGGCGAAGGTTGGCGAGTTCAGCTTCAGGCACAAAGAAACGCACCTTGATGTTGCCGGGCGGCAGCAGCGAGATGACGGGCTGGCCTGCGACCACGGTTTCGCCTTCGCGGAAAAGCACGTCCTGAACGATGGCGCTTGCGGGCGCGTGGCTTTCGCGCCGCGCGAGGCGATACTTCGCTTGGTCGAGCGCAGCAGCGGCGGAGAGCATCGCAGCTCCCGCGCGGTCACTTCTTGCGCGTGCTGTGTCTGTTTCTGCCTGTGGCACGTTTCCCCTGCGGCGAAGTTCGAGCTTCCGCTTCAATTCAAGCTCGGCTTCCTGCAGCGTTGCCTTTGCTGCATCAAGATCCGCCTGTGCGGCGGCACTTGCTGCTTCCTCTGCCGTGGTTTCCAGCCGGAAGAGGGGGGTGCCGGCCCGCACTTTGTCGCCGCGTTCCACCGCGATCTCTTCGATGATACCGCTTTCCATGGAGGCCACGCGCACATAGTCGCCTTCTGCATAGCCTTGCCAGCTATTTTCCGGGTGTTCGTCGCAAGCGTAAAGGAGAAGCGCGGTAAGGCAGGCGAACATGACGGAAGGGAAGCGCATCATTTACGTCACCCTGTCCGCTGCGAGACCGCGCCGGACGAATTCCGCATGGGCGGTAAAAAAGTCGTCCGGATCGAGCTGCGGAATCTTGCCGAATGTATTGCGGGCAATCGTGTTGAGGAGGATGGGGAAGATGATGTCCTGCACCGCCGCCTCTACATTGCAGGGTCGGAATTCGCCGCGCTCAATGCCGCGCCGGATGATCCGGCTGAAATTTTTGAAGGCGCGGAGTACCACGGCCTCAAGATAAAAATCCCTGATCTCCGGAAAATTACCTGCTTCTGCGAGGATGATCTTGGCGAGGGCGGGGAGGTCTGTCGTGGTCGTCACTTCCCGCAGCCGCGCGAGGATGAAGTCGATGAGTTCACCGCTCGGCCCTTCATGAGTGTCGATCAACTTTTCGATGGCATCGAAGCGGGGTGTTGCGATCTCGCGCACGATGGTGGCGAAAAGATCGGCTTTGCTTTGGAAATAGAGATAGATCGTCGCCTTGCTGACGCCTGCGACCTCGGCCACATCTTCGAGCCGGGCCGCCGCGAAGCCGCGTTCAGAAAAGACCTGAAGCGCTGCCGCCCTGATCTCAGCCGGGCGGGCCTCTTTGCGTCTCTGCCTTTTCTGTGCCGCCCGAGCCATCGGCGATCTCGTAATTTAATGACTGACTGGACAGTTATTAATTTGCGCAGGCGAAGCCGTCAACAAAAATGCGGGTGGTAGGGAAGGCGTCAGGCAGGTTCCTTGTCGTCCGGCCCAATCTCATCCGGGCCGGTCAGCCGTTTACCATCAAGCTGGCGTTTGCGGCGCGCGTTCTCGATCTTTGTGATCTTCTTTTCTGCAC
>JBAYOU010000036.1:0-8899 GCA_041678065.1 Parvibaculum sp.
CCCGCCCGTCTCGGCAAGAACCTTCGTGATCGCCGCCGTCAGAGACGTCTTCCCGTGGTCGACATGTCCAATCGTACCGATGTTGCAGTGCGGCTTGTTCCGCTCAAACTTCTCTTTGGCCATCTCGGCGCTCCATTCCTCTGGAACTGACTTCGTTCAACTGGTTAGGCGAACTTCGCCCGGACTTCATCGGACACCGCTTGCGGTACCTGTTCGTAGTGATCGAACTGCATCGTGTACTGGGCGCGGCCCTGGCTCATCGAGCGCAGCGTGTTCACATAACCGAACATATTGGCGAGCGGCACCATCGCATGGATCACCTGCGCGATGCCGCGCTGCTCGGTGCCGTTGATCTGGCCACGTCGGCTGTTCAGGTCACCGATGATGTCGCCCATATACTCTTCAGGCGTGACCACCTCGACCTTCATGATCGGCTCAAGGAGCTTCACACCTGCCTGCTGCGCACCTTCACGGAAGGCAGCGCGCGCGGCGATCTCGAAGGCCATCACGCTGGAGTCAACATCGTGATAGGCACCATCGACCAACGTTGCCTTGAAGTCGATCATCGGGAAGCCAGCGAGCGGACCAGAGTCCTTCACGCTCTCAACGCCCTTCTGAACGCCCGGCACATATTCCTTCGGAACCGAACCGCCCACAATCTTGCTTTCGAACTCGAAGCCCGAACCCGGCTCGCCCGGCTCGAAAATAATCTTGACGCGAGCGAATTGCCCCGAGCCACCCGTCTGCTTCTTATGCGTGTAGTCGATCTCCGCGCGCTTCGTCAGCGTCTCGCGATAAGCCACCTGCGGCGCACCCACATTCGCGTCAACCTTGAACTCGCGGCGCATACGGTCGACGAGAATGTCGAGATGCAGTTCACCCATGCCCTTGATGACGGTCTGACCGGACTCATGATCCACCGACACACGGAAGGACGGATCTTCCTGCGCGAGACGATTGAGCGCGAGGCCCATCTTTTCCTGGTCAGCCTTTGTCTTCGGCTCGACTGCAACCTCGATAACCGGCTCCGGAAACTCCATACGCTCCAGAATGATTGGCTTCAGCGGATCGCAAAGCGTGTCGCCTGTCGTGACATTCTTCAGCCCTGCAACTGCGACGATGTCGCCCGCGCAGGCTTCCTTGATGTCTTCGCGGTGGTTGGCATGCATCAGAAGCATCCGGCCCACACGCTCACGGCTATCCTTCGTCGAGTTAAGAACGCCTGCACCCGTCGTCAACACGCCCGAATAGACGCGACAGAAAGTGAGCGAACCGACAAACGGGTCATTCATGATCTTGAATGCGAGAACCGAAAGCGGCGCATCATCGGACGTCTTGCGCGTGATCGTCTGCTCTGTCTTCGGGTCGATACCTTCAACGCTATCGATGTCCACCGGTGACGGCAGAAAATCCACCACAGCATCAAGCATCGCCTGCACGCCCTTGTTCTTGAACGCGCTGCCACAAAGAACCGGCACGAACTTACGAGCGATCGTCCCTTTGCGGATAAGCTGCTTGAGGGTCGCCTCATCAGGTTCCGTACCTTCGAGATAGGCCTCCATCGCAGCATCGTCCATCTCGACGGCCGTCTCAACCAGCTTCGAGCGATACTCCTCAGCCTTATCCTTCAGATCGTCGCGGATTTCGCGGCACTCAAACTCGGCACCGAGAGATTCTTCCTTCCAGATGAATTCCTTCATCTGAATGAGGTCGACCAGCCCCTCAAACTCCGCCTCGGAACCAACCGGAAGCTGCAACACCAGCGGTGTCGCGCCAAGACGGTCAACAATCATGTCAACACAGCGATAGAAGTTCGCACCCATGCGGTCCATCTTGTTGACGAAGCACATGCGCGGAACATTGTACTTGTCAGCCTGACGCCACACGGTTTCCGACTGCGGCTCCACACCGGCAACGGAGTCAAACACGGTCACTGCGCCGTCGAGCACGCGAAGCGAACGCTCCACCTCAATGGTAAAGTCAACGTGGCCAGGCGTATCGATGATATTGATACGCTTGCCCTTCCAGAAGCAGGTCGTCGCAGCAGACGTGATCGTGATGCCACGCTCCTGCTCCTGCTCCATCCAGTCCATCGTCGCGGAGCCGTCATGCGTCTCACCAAGCTTATGGTTCACGCCCGTGTAGTACAGAATGCGCTCGGTCGTCGTCGTCTTACCAGCATCGATGTGAGCCATGATGCCGATATTGCGGTAGTCTTCGAGCTTTGTGGTGCGTGACATGACAGTTTGCCTTTAGAGGTATCTTGGACGCGTTACCAGCGATAGTGCGAGAAGGCACGGTTCGCTTCAGCCATGCGATGCGTGTCTTCACGCTTCTTCACAGCAGAACCGCGATTATTGGCAGCATCGAGCAGCTCACCCGAAAGGCGAGCAACCATTGTCGTCTCATTGCGCGCACGAGCAGCCGCGATGATCCAGCGGATGGCGAGCGCCCGACGACGGTCAGGACGAACCTCGACCGGCACCTGATAGGTCGCACCACCAACGCGGCGCGAACGCACCTCAAGCGCAGGCATCACATTCTCAAGCGCTTCATGGAAGGTACGCAGCGGATCGACACTCGCTTTCTGCTGCATCTGATCGAAGGCACCATAAATGATGGTTTCAGCGGCAGACTTCTTGCCGTGATACATCAGGCTGTTCATGAACTTCGCGAGAACAACGTCGCCATACTTGGCGTCCGGAAGAACTTCTCGCTTTTCTGCGCGGTGGCGTCTGGACATATCTCTGACCCTTACTTCGGACGCTTCGCGCCGTATTTGGAGCGGCGCTGACGGCGATCTTTCACGCCCTGCGTATCAAGCACACCACGGATGATGTGGTAGCGAACACCCGGAAGGTCCTTCACGCGGCCGCCGCGAATAAGAACCACTGAGTGCTCCTGCAGATTGTGGCCTTCGCCAGGGATGTAGCTCGAAACTTCGAACTGATTGGTCAGGCGCACACGCGCGACCTTACGCAGAGCGGAGTTCGGCTTCTTCGGTGTCGTTGTATAGACGCGCGTGCACACGCCCCGCTTCTGCGGACACGCCTGCATGGCCGGTACTTTGTTGCGCTTTGCCAGCGGTTTGCGCGGCTTGCGAATAAGTTGGTTGACGGTGGGCATTCGCCTGCTCGATCCTGTCTGTCCAAACGAAAACGACGCCACGCTGCCCCGGAACCCTTCCGGAAAAAGCTGCGCGCGCTTTGAGATACGAACCTGTGTCAGGCTTGCATCCACTTGCAGAGGATTCCGGTCCCCCGGAATCATGCGCCATTCCTCGTATTCTGTTTACCGGCCCCAGTGTCTAGATCCAACCAAAAGGCTAAGCCCATCAAGGGTTTATCTGCCAGCGGTCCGGAAAGCCTCTACTACCTGGAGCGAAAGTGAGCGGAACGTACTCGGCCCCCCCCGAGTCGTCAACCCCTGCAACCGCCAAACTCCGCAGATTCTCGGGAAAATGCAGGAGAAAACTTTTTATGCGGGCCGATAACTGCCGCCACGGCGTTTTCAGGGGCGTCGCCCCCCTTTTACTCACCTATATATGCGACGGACCATGAGTGGACGTCAAAATGAAACGGGCCGCTCCCTTGGGAAGCGGCCCGAATCCATTTCGTCAGAGCACTCAGCCTCAGACAGCGCCTTCCGACCGCCCCTCCTCCACCGGAGTAGAGGCGACAACGCCCTCGCCTGCCTGGTCCGCAAGCGCCAACTCGTCGCGGTGCTTCGCTTCACCACGGATACGCTGCAGCATGCCACCCGTACCCGCCGGGATGAGCCGACCCACGATGACGTTCTCCTTCAGGCCGATCAACTGATCGACCTTGCCGGATACTGCCGCTTCTGTGAGCACGCGTGTGGTCTCCTGGAAGGAGGCAGCAGAGATGAAGGAGCGTGTCTGGAGGCTCGCCTTGGTGATGCCGAGCAGCACCGGCACCGCTGTTGCAGGCGTCTTGCCCTGCTCCTCAAGCTTGGCATTCACCTCGTCGAACTCGACACGGTCGAGTTGCTCGCCCGGAAGCGTGATCGAGTCACCCGGATTCGTGATCTCCACTTTCTGCAGCATGTTCCGCACGATCACTTCGATGTGCTTGTCGTTGATCGACACACCCTGCAAACGATAGACGTCCTGAACCTCGTTGACGAGATAGGCCGCAAGCTCCTCGACACCTGAAATAGCAAGGATGTCATGGGGCGCCGGATGGCCATCGAGCAGGAATTCACCCTTTTCGATCACATCACCTTCCTGCACCGAAATGTGCTTGCCCTTCGGGATCAGATATTCGATCGGCTCGAGGCTCTCATCCAGCGGATGCACGATGATGCGACGCTTGTTCTTGTAGTCGCGACCGAACTCCACACGACCCGTCGCCTCGGCGATGATCGCATGATCCTTGGGACGACGCGCTTCGAAAAGTTCCGCCACGCGCGGCAGACCGCCCGTGATGTCTCGCGTCTTGGCGCCTTCAGTCGGAATACGCGCAAGCACGTCACCGGCCTGAACCTCTGACCCGTTTTCAACCGACAGAATGGCATCAACCGACAGCAGATAGCGCGCATCATTGCCACTGGCGAGTTTGAGCACCTTGCCGTCCGCATCCTTGACGACCATGGCGGGGCGCAGCTCGCTGCCACGCGGCGAGGCACGCCAGTCAACCACGACACGACTCGAGATACCCGTTGCCTCGTCCGCCACTTCGCGGATCGACACGCCATCCACCAGATCCTCGAACTCCACGGTACCCTTCACTTCCGTGAGGATGGGCATGGTGTAGGGGTCCCACTCGGCAATCCGCTGGCCGCGAGCGATGGAACCGCCCTCGTCCACCTTCAGGCGCGAACCATAGGTGAGCTTGTGCGAAGCACGCTCATTGCCGTGCTCGTCAATGACGACCACCTGCACGTTGCGCCCCATGACGACGAGCTGACCATTGGAGTCCTGCACCACATTGCGGTTTACGACCTTCACCGTGCCCGCATGGTTCGACTCGATGAACGAGCTGTCGACAACCTGCGCCGTACCACCGATGTGGAAGGTGCGCATGGTGAGCTGCGTGCCCGGCTCGCCAATCGACTGGGCAGCGATAACACCCACTGCCTCGCCAAGATTGACCGGCGTTCCACGTGCGAGGTCGCGGCCGTAGCAGGCGCCGCAAACACCGTTCTGCGCTTCGCAAGTCAGCACGGAGCGAATACGGATGCCCTGCACATTGGCTTCTTCGATCACATCGACATCGGCTTCGTCGATCAGGTGGTTCTTCGCGATGAGAACCTTGCCCGATGCCGGGTCCAGCACATCTTCAGCCGTGGTGCGGCCGAGAACGCGCGTGCCGAGCGACACGATCACATCACCCGCCTCGATCACCGGCTGAACGGTGATGCCACCCTCCGTACCGCAATCTTCTTCGGTGATGATCGAGTCCTGGGCAACGTCCACAAGGCGGCGGGTCAGGTAGCCTGAGTTCGCCGTCTTGAGTGCCGTATCGGCAAGACCCTTACGCGCACCGTGCGTGGAGTTGAAGTACTCCAGAACAGTGAGGCCTTCCTTGAAGTTCGAGATGATCGGCGTCTCGATGATCTCGCCCGAGGGCTTCGCCATCAGGCCGCGCATCCCCGCAAGCTGCTTCATCTGGGCGGGCGAACCACGCGCACCCGAATGAGACATCATGTAGATCGAGTTGATCTGCTTCTCGCGCTTCGTTTCCTGATCGACCTGAACTGCAGAAATCTTCTGCATCATCACGTCGGCAACGCGGTCAGTACACTTCGCCCAAGCGTCAACAACCTTGTTGTACTTCTCGCCCTGTGTGATGAGGCCGTCAATATATTGCTGCTCATACTCGGTCGCGAGAGCCTGTGTTTCTTCGACAAGCTTCGCCTTCTCTTCCGGAATGACCATGTCGTCCTTGCCGAAGGAGATACCGGCACGGAACGCCTGACGGAAACCGAGAGCCATGATCTGGTCGCAGAAGATGACCGTCTCCTTCTGACCGCAATGGCGATACACCACGTCGATCATCTTGGAGATATCACGCTTCGTGAGCAGACGGTTCACGAGGTCGAACGGCACATTCGGGTGCTTCGGCAGAAGCTCACCCACCATCATGCGGCCCGGCGTCGTGTCAACCACGCTCGTGACCGGATTGCCATCGGCGTCCTTCGTCGTGTAGCGCGCCTTCACCTTGGTGTGCAGTGTCACCACATTGGCCGCGAGCGCATGCTCGATTTCGGCCATGCTGGAGAACACCATGCCCTCGCCCGGCTCGTTATCCTTCTGGATGGTCACATAATAGAGACCCAGAACGATATCCTGCGACGGGACGATGATCGGCGAACCGTTAGCCGGGTGCAGGATGTTGTTCGTGGACATCATCAGCACGCGTGCTTCAAGCTGCGCCTCAAGGGACAGCGGCACGTGAACGGCCATCTGGTCACCGTCAAAGTCAGCGTTGAAGGCTGCACAGACAAGCGGATGAAGCTGGATCGCTTTACCTTCGATCAGCACCGGCTCGAAAGCCTGAATGCCGAGGCGGTGCAGCGTCGGTGCGCGGTTAAGCAGAACCGGATGCTCGCGGATCACCTGCTCAAGGATTTCCCAAACTTCCGGGCGTTCCTTTTCGACAAGCTTCTTCGCCTGTTTCACCGTCGCCGAAAGACCTTTGGCTTCAAGACGCGAATAGATGAACGGCTTGAAGAGTTCCAGCGCCATCTTCTTCGGCAGGCCGCACTGATGGAGCTTCAGCTCCGGACCAACCACGATGACTGAACGGCCAGAATAGTCGACGCGCTTGCCAAGCAGGTTCTGACGGAAGCGGCCCTGTTTGCCCTTCAGCATATCGGCAAGCGACTTGAGCGGACGCTTGTTCGCACCCGTGATGACGCGGCCACGGCGACCATTGTCGAACAGCGCATCAACCGATTCCTGCAGCATACGCTTTTCGTTACGGATGATGATATCCGGCGCACGCAGTTCCATCAGCCGCTTCAGACGGTTGTTACGGTTGATGACGCGGCGATAGAGGTCGTTGAGATCCGAAGTCGCAAAGCGGCCGCCATCGAGCGGCACCAGCGGACGAAGCTCCGGCGGGATGACCGGGATGACCGTCATGATCATCCATTCCGGGCGGTTGCCGGATTCCGTGAACGACTCGATGAGCTTCAGGCGCTTGGCGAGCTTCTTCGGCTTCAGTTCCGAAGTCGACTCGGCAATTTCCACACGCAAATCGGCAGCAATCTTCTCCAGATCGAGCCCGATCAGCAGCTCGCGGATGGCTTCAGCACCAATACCTGCGGTGAAGCTGTCCTCGCCATACTGATCTTGCGCGTCGAGATATTCTTCTTCCGTGAGGAGCTGGCGCTCCTTGAGCGAGGTCAGCCCCGGCTCCAGAACGATGTAATTTTCGAAGTAGAGAACGCGCTCGAGATCCTTCAGCGTCATGTCGAGCAGAAGACCGATGCGGGACGGCAGCGACTTCAGGAACCAGATATGCGCAACAGGAGCCGCAAGCTCGATATGGCCCATGCGCTCGCGCCGGACTTTGGAGAGCGTGACTTCCACACCGCACTTTTCGCAGATGATGCCCTTGTACTTCATCCGCTTGTACTTGCCGCACAGGCATTCATAGTCCTTGATCGGACCAAAGATGCGCGCGCAGAACAGGCCGTCGCGCTCGGGCTTGAACGTGCGGTAGTTGATCGTTTCCGGCTTCTTGATCTCGCCATAGGACCAGGAAAGGATCCGCTCCGGGCTCGCGATCGAGATCTTGATCTGGTCGAAGGTCTGCGTCGGCGCCGTCGGATTGAAAAGATTCATGACCTCTTGGTTCATGGACTTCTCCTGAACTCGGCCTCAAAGCCAACGGGGATACTTGATTGTGCGGCCGGTGGGGCCATCCGTCCGCCTGCCCCGTATATCTGTGTCTCTGCCCTGCCTCTTTTCAGAAGCAAAGGCGGCGGCGCAACCATGTGGCTGCGCCGCCCGTTACTGTCAGTTCGCCGAAGGCGTCATCAACTCGACATTGAGGCCGAGTGAGCGCATCTCCTTGACGAGCACGTTGAAGCTTTCGGGAATACCGGCTTCAAACGTGTCATCACCACGGACGATGGCTTCATAAACCTTCGTACGACCCGCGACGTCGTCCGACTTCACGGTGAGCATTTCCTGCAGCGTGTAGGCCGCGCCATAGGCTTCAAGTGCCCACACTTCCATTTCGCCGAAGCGCTGACCGCCAAACTGCGCCTTGCCACCCAGCGGCTGCTGGGTCACGAGCGAGTACGGACCAATGGAACGTGCGTGGATCTTGTCGTCCACCAGGTGGTGCAGCTTCAGCATATAGATGTAGCCGACAGTCACCTTGCGATCGAAAGCTTCACCAGAGCGCCCATCATAAAGCGTGACCTGTCCGGAGGAATCGAGCCCGGCCAGTTCCAGCATCTCGACAATCTCGGGCTCACGCGCACCGTCAAAGACGGGGGTCGCGATGGGCACACCATTTGTCAGATTGCCAGCCATTTCGACAAGCTGTTCATCATCGAGCGAGGCAACGGTTTCATCGTCACCATAGACCTTCTGAACAATGTCCTTCAGACCATCCAGCTTGTTGTCTCGGCGATAGGCTTCCAGAGCGTTGGCAATCTTCTTGCCGAGTCCCGCACAGGCCCAGCCAAGATGCGTCTCCAGAATCTGACCGACGTTCATGCGGCTCGGCACGCCGAGCGGGTTCAGCACGATATCGACCTGCTGGCCATCCTCAAGATAAGGCATGTCCTCGATCGGAACGATACGGCTGACAACACCCTTGTTGCCGTGACGGCCAGCCATCTTGTCGCCCGTCTGAAGCTTGCGCTTCACGGCAACGAAGACCTTGACCATCTTCATCACGCCCGGCGGCAGTTCGTC
>JBAYOU010000037.1:0-8873 GCA_041678065.1 Parvibaculum sp.
CGCGGCACTCGGCGCGGTCTTCGTGATCGTGCTTGGCGCGAGCGTGGCTGCGAGCTATCCCTTCCTTGCCTCGCCGCTCTTTCTTCCGCTCGCTGCGTTTGGCGGCGGGCTTGCTGCGACCTTTGCCATACAGGGCCTTGCGCAATCGCGAGGGCAGGCAGCCACGGCCACACTGCTTCTCGCGGGCATTGCCATCAACGCACTTGCCGGCGCGCTGACGGGCTGCCTCGTCTACATCGCCAATGACACGCAGATCCGCGACTTCACTTTCTGGAGCATGGGAAGTCTTGCCTCGGGCGGATGGCCTGCGGTGACGCTCTGCTTCCTGCCGATCATTGTGGCGCTTGGCGTGATCCTCACCCGTGCACGCGCGCTTGATGCGATGCTGCTGGGCGAGCGCGAGGCATTGCATCTCGGCGTGCCTGTGCAAAGGCTGAAGCACATCATCATGATTGCTGGCGCTCTTGCCGTCAGTTCCGCTGTCGCGGTGAGCGGTGTGATCGCCTTTGTCGGCATTGTCGTGCCGCATGTGGTGCGGATGCTGGCGGGGCCGGACCATCGCATCGTGCTGCCCGGTTCCATTCTTGCGGGTGCAACGCTGCTTCTCGTCGCGGACAGTTTCGCGCGGGTGATTGTTGCGCCCGCCGAGCTTCCCATTGGCCTTGTGACGGCAGCGATTGGCAGCCCGTTTTTCCTCTGGCTCCTCACCCGCAAGAAGAGGTCGATCTGATGCGCGCCACAAATGTCTCCGTCTTCATTGGCGGCAAGCGGCTTCTCGATCAGGTCTCTGTCAGCGTCACGCCGGGCAAGGTGACGGCGCTGATCGGGCCGAATGGCGCGGGCAAGTCCACGCTCATTTCTGTTCTCGCAGGAGAGCGGCAGCCGGAAGAAGGGAGCATCACGCTTGATGGCGCGCTGCTTCGTACACTGCCCATGATCTCGCTTGCGCGGCGACGCGCGGTGCTGTTGCAGGATTCATCGCTCGACTTTGCCTTCACCGTGGAAGAGGTGATCGAGCTTGGGCGGCTGCCTTTTTCCGGCACGCCGATGCAGCTTGAGGATGATACAGCGATTGCGACCGCTGCACATCTTGCAGGCGTGGACAGTTTCATGCAGCGCTCTTACCAGACACTTTCCGGCGGCGAGAAACAGCGCGTGCAGTTTGCGCGCGCCATCGCACAGGTCTGGCGACCGCGCCGCGATGGCGCGGCGCGCTATCTCATTCTTGATGAGCCGACATCGGCGCTTGATCTGCGGCACCAGCGCATGGTGCTTGATGTGGCGCGGCGACTGGCTGGTGAGGGGGTGGGCGTGCTTGCCGCTGTACACGACCTCAATCTCGCCATTGCCTATGCGGATGATGCCGTGCTTCTGAAGCAGGGGGCGGTACTTGCTGCAGGAGATGTGGATGAGGTCATGACCGCATCCACCCTGGGCTCCGGTTTCGACATTGAGGTCGAGATTGTCGCGCGCCGGAACGGCCAGCGCGCGATACTCGTTTGAGGTTTATTACTTCCAGCCCGCGCGGTCGAAGATGCGAATGGCTTCGGCCTGATTGCGGCCAAGCACATTGGCGTTCACTTCATCTTCCTTGAACTCGCCCGTACCACGAACAGGCGATTCATCGCTCACGCCAGGCACAGCCGTATATTCATGGTTCATCTGCGTGAAGGCGAGCTGCGCCCAGTCGCTTGTCAGGAATTCGATGAACTTGATCGCATTCTCGCGGTTCGGCGCATGTTTCAGCACACCCGCGCCCGAGAGGTTCACATGAGTGCCGCGATCATTCTGGTTCGGGAAGATGATACCGACCTTCTCCGCTGCTTCGCGGATTGCAGGATCGTCAGAGGCGAGCATACGGCCAAGATAATAGGTGTTCACCACCGAGATGCCGCACTCGCCGGACGCGACGGCGCGAACATTGGCAGTGTCATTGCCCTGCGGGGGCTGCGCAAAGTTTGCGACGACGCCCTTCGTCCATTCTTCCGCCTTTTCTGCACCCTCATGTTCGATGATCGAGGCGAGCAGCGAGACGTTGTAGATATTCGCAGACGACCGCATGCAGATCCGGCCCTTGTTTGAAGGGTCAGCGAGATCAGCATAGGTTTCCAGCTTCTCTGGATGACCTGCCGCCTTGTTGTAGATGATGATGCGGGCGCGCTTCGACAGACCAAACCACAGCCCGTCCGGGTGGCGCAGATGCGCGGGGATGCGCTCTTCCAGAATCTCCGATGAGACGGGCGAGAAAATGCCCGCTTCTTCGGCGCGCCAGAGGCGACCAGCATCCACGGTAATCAGCAGATCGGCGGGGCTGTATTTCCCTTCGCGCTCGATACGCGCGATCAGCTCGTCGCTATTACCCTCGATCAGGTTCACCGTGATGCCGGTTTCTTCCTTGAAGCGGTCATAAAGCGAGAGGTCCGTGTCGTAGTGTCGGGCGGAATAGACGTTCACTTCTTTGGTTTCAGCCGGGGTTTCTGCCTGCGCGAAGGACGCGAAAGCAGCGCTCATGGCAAGGGTAAGAAGGGAGGCGGTGAGGCGGAACATGATGATCCTTGGCAAATGATGAGAACGCTTTTCATTTGCACGTTAGCCGCACGGAAAGCTGCCCGCAAGCATGCTCGAAGGTCAAAGCGCCGCATCAGGCGGGAAAAATGAAGGTGCCTGCCGGGTCGAAACGGATGGCGGCCCGCTCGCTCACGGCGAAGCCATCAGGGGAGGCGACGCGGGCGCGGAGCGGCTCCTGCGCTTCGGAAGCCTCACACATCATCAGCACGAGCCAGTCCCGCCCCAGAAAGCGGATATCGCCGATGCGGAAGCTCCGTTCGCCCTCGCGCGGCGCGGCGAGGCTCACCGCTTCAGGTCGAAGAATCACCTCGGCGCGGCTGTTGTCGGTGAAACCGGATACGGGTACATCGCCATAGGCAGTGACGGCCACGCCCCCCCGCACAATGGCGGGGAAGCGCTGCGCATCGCCGAAAAGGGAAGCGACAAGTGCGCTGGCGGGCTTTGCGTAGAGCTCTTCCGGCGTTGCGCATTGGGCGATGCGGCCGCGTTCCATCACGGCGATGCGGTCAGCAATTTCCATCGCCTCCAACGGATCATGCGTGACGACAAGCGTGACGACGCCTGTTTCCTTGAGCGCGAGGCGGGCCTCTTCCCTGAGTGCGCGGCGCAGGGTGACGTCCACACTCGCGAAAGGCTCATCAAGCAGCATGGCTGTGGGCGACGGCGCAAGCGCGCGCGCCAGTGCCACACGCTGCTGCTGACCACCGGAAAGCGTGTGTGGATAACGGGTTTCGAAACCGGCAAGGCCGACCGAGGCGAGCCTTTGCGCCACAACCGCCCTCACCTCTTCTTTCGAGCGCTTTGCAAGACCGAAGGCGATGTTTTCTGCGACGGTGAGGTGAGGAAAAAGCGCGTGGTCTTGAAAAACCATACCGAAAGATCGTTTCTCGGGCGGCATGTCCCGGCCAGGTGCCGCAATCAGCGCACCATCCACGAAAATGCTGCCTTCCTGCAGGCTTTCCAGCCCCGCCGCGAGGCGCAGAAGCGTGGTCTTGCCGCTGCCCGAGGCGCCAAGCAGACACAGAATCTCACCCGAGCGCGCTTCTAGCGTCACGCCGGACAAGACCCGCAGGTCGCCATAGCTGTGTCCGACGTTTTGGAACGCCAGAGACATGAAAACACCTCGCCGGGTGAGAACAAACAGAGCCAGCTGCAAATGAGTAGCAAAATTGTTTTGCCGCCCTGCGCCGTATTTGTCACAACAGCGCCATGTCAGTCACGGAAAAAGATCGCCCTGTCTCTCCCGGCCTTGCCCGACTGCGCGCCCGCGCGGGCTCCGGCTGGACGCTCGCGACGCTTGCCACGGCTGCGCTGGTTCTGCTGCCCTCACTCATGGTGCTGGCGAGCCTGGCCGCTCCGGCCAGCGAAAACTGGGCGCATCTCAACGCTACCGTGCTGCCGGGCTATATTGCCAACACGCTGAAGCTGATGGCGCTGGTGGCGATCATGACGGGGATTGTCGGCGTCGGCACGGCGTGGCTGACCGTCATGACCCGCTTTCCGGGACATTCCGTCGCAAGCTGGGCGCTGGTGCTGCCGCTCGCCATTCCCGGCTATATCGTCGCCTATGTCTATACAGACCTTCTCGCCTTTTCAGGGCCGGTGCAGACGGCGCTACGTGCGGTGACGGGATGGAGCGGGGGCGATTATTCGTTCCCGCCCGTGCGCTCGCTTCCCGGCGCGGCGATCATGTTGAGCCTTGTGCTCTACCCTTATGTCTATCTTCTCGCGCGCACATCCTTTCAGCGCCAATCCGCCGCCTTGTTCGATGCGGCGCGGAGCCTTGGGGCAAGGCCGTGGCGCGCTTTCTGGCGCATCGCGCTTCCTTGCGCGCGGCCTGCCATTGCGGGCGGCATCGCGCTTGCTCTTATGGAAACGATCTCGGATTTCGGCGTCGTGGATTATTTCGCCGTGCCGACACTTACCACCGGCATTTTCCGCACATGGTTCAGCCTTGGTGATCCGGTTTCCGCCGCGCAGATCGCCGCTTGGCTTTTCATTTTCGCCATTGCGCTTGTCTTTCTTGAAATGGCAAGCCGGCGCGGGCGCGTCGCTAATCCGATGGCGCGGGATATAGCCTCGCAACCGCAGCACCTCTCCGGCCTTGCGGCAGCGGGCGCCATTCTCGCCTGTGCCCTGCCGGTTCTTCTTGGTTTTATCGTGCCTGCCATCGTGCTTGCACGTTATGCGCTGATCGAAGGCGACCCGTTGCTGGGACGCAGTTTTCTCGACTTCGCCTGGAACAGCATTTCCATTGCAGCCATCGCCGCCGCGCTCGCAACGCTGCTTGCGCTGCTGCTTTGCTATGGCGAGCGGCTTCGTCCGACGCGGTTCAACCGCATCTCGATCCGTCTTGCGACGCTCGGCTATGCGCTGCCCGGTGCAATGATTGCCATTGGCATCTTGACGCTTTCAACGGATATCGACCGGCTGCTTGGCGACACGCTGACAGACATATTCGGCACCTCGCCCGGCCTGCTGCTCACCGGCTCTGTCGCCGGGCTGATCTTTGCCTATGTCGCGCGGTTTCTGACCGCCGCCTACAACACGACGCAGAGCGGGCTTGAGAAAATCCATCCGACGCTTGATGCCGCCGCGCGTGTTCTCGGTGCGCCGCCGAGCCGCGTGCTTTCCTCTGTCCATGTGCCGCTTCTGCGCGGCGCACTGGCCAGTGCCGTCCTCATCGTTTTCATTGATGTGATGAAGGAGCTTCCCGCGACGCTGCTGCTCCGCCCCTTCAATTTCGAGACGCTCGCAACACGCACTTACCGTCTCGCTGCGGACGAGCGGATCGCAGAAGCAAGCACGGCGGCGCTCACCATCGTGGCGCTTGGCATTCTGCCGACCATTCTTCTCAGCTTCTCCATTGCCCGGAGCGGAACGCCACCCAAGCCACCTGCCTACACGGAAAAGTGATGGCGAGAGCCGCCCTTCATGCGAAAAATTCTGAAACAGAAACGCTCCTACGAAAGAAAAGTGACACAATTGTCATAATTTTGGCCGCTAGAGAGGGGTATTACTCTCCCATCTGCCAAAGCTGACTTTTGTATATGGAGCATGAATGCGCCCCCTTCTGGTCGCCCTTGCAACGAGTATCTGCATCTCGGCCCCTGCTCTTGCCGAGGAGCCGTTTCAGAACGTGATCGTCGCACCCGCGACAATGGATCGTTTCGCGGACCGGATCGAGGCACTTGGCACAACCTTCTCCAATGAAAGCGTCATCATCGCCGCCAATGTGACCGACAAGGTGACGGAGATTCTGTTCGAAGACGGGCAGCAGGTGAAGAAGGGCGATCTTCTCGTCGCCATGCGGCGCGATGAGCAGAAAGCAGCTCTCGCCGCCGCCGAAGCGGTGCTCGCCGAACGCAAGACCGCCTATGAACGTGCGCGCACCCTTGAAAGTCGCCAATACACCACCACCGCGCAGCTTCAGGAGCGGCAGGCCGCGCTCTTCGAGGCGGAAGCGCTCCGCGATGCCGCGAAAGCGCGCCTCGACGACCGGGAAATCCGCGCGCCGTTCAACGGTGTTGTTGGCCTGCGCAATATCAGCATCGGCGCGCTGGTGACGCCGGGCGAGCGCATTACCACGCTTGATGATCTCGACACGATCAAGCTCGACTTCACCGTGCCTGCCGTCTATCTCGCCTCCATTCAGCCCGGCCTCGAAATCATCGCGCGGACGACAGCGCTGCCGGGGCGTGAATTTCGCGGCGAAATGAGCAGCGTTTCCTCTCGTGTCGATCCGGTCACGCGCTCTGTCACGGCGCGTGCGCTGATCGACAACAAGGACCATGCGCTCCGGCCCGGCCTGCTGATGACCGTGCAGCTCATGACAAATCCGCGCATGACCATCGTCATCCCGGAAGAAGCGCTGGTACCTTCGGGAACAGATAATTTTGTGTTTGTCGTTAAGGGCGAGAGAGCCGAACGGCGCGAAGTGAAGATTGGCGTGCGGCGATCCGGCGAAGTCGAGATCCTTGCCGGTCTTGCGGAGGGCGACCTCATTGTCACCCATGGCACGATGCGGCTGCGCGACGGGCAGAAGGTGAAAGTCATTGAGGAACAACGACAGGGCCACGCGATTGGCCATCTGATCGACGGCACCACGGCCATTCAATAAGGGGGCGACCGATGAAACTTTCGGATGTCTCCATCACGCGGCCCGTCTTCGCGGCTGTGATGAGCCTCTTGCTGGTGGCCTTCGGCATTGTCGCTTTTGACCGATTGCCGCTCCGCGAATATCCCGACATTGATCCGCCCATCGTTTCGATCACTACCGATTATCGCGGTGCAGCGGCGGCTGTTGTCGAAACACGAATTACCGAACGCATCGAAGAGCGGATTGCGGGCATTGAAGGTATTTCCTTCATCCAGTCCTCCAGCCGCGACGGGCGCTCGCGTATCACCATCGAGTTCCGGCCGGGGCGCGATATTGATGCGGCGGCAAATGATATCCGCGACCGTGTTTCCGGCATTCTGGATGATCTGCCGCAGGAGGCAGACGCGCCCGATATTCAGAAGGTCGATTCCAGCGACGATGTCATCATGTGGCTGAACCTTGTCAGCCCGCATATGAACGTGCTGGAACTGACGGATTATGCTGAACGCTATCTCGTGGACCGCTTCTCCATGCTCGATGGCGTAGCCCGGGTGCGGCTGAGCGGCGCGCGGCATTACGCAATGCGTATCTGGCTCGACCGCACGGCGCTCGCCGCGCGGCAGCTCACCGTCAATGATGTGGAACAGGCGCTGCGAGCGGAGAATGTGGAATTGCCTGCGGGCAGCGTTGAATCCACACAGCGACAGTTCACCGCGCGTGTCGAGCGTGGTTACAAGACGCCGGAAGACTTCCGTGCGCTTGTGCTGCGTCAGGGTACGGATGGCTATCTCGTTCGGCTGGGGGACGTGGCGCGGGTCGAGCGCGCGGCGGCGGAAGAGCGCACTTTCTTCCGTGGCAACAAGGTACAGATGATCGGCATCGGCATCATCAAGCAATCCACCGCCAACACGCTCGCGGTTACGACCGCCGCCAAGGAAGAGGCGGCGCGTATCGCGCCATCGCTGCCCGAGGGAATGGAGTTTCGCCAGAGCTATGACAGCAGCATCTTCATCGAAGGCGCGATTGCCGAAGTTTACAAGACGCTCGGCATTGCACTCATGCTTGTGGTTCTGACCATTTTCATCTTTCTCGGCAGTCTGCGGGCGACACTCATTCCTGCCGTTACCGTCCCTGTGTCGATCGTCGCGACTTTTCTCGTTCTTTATATTTCGGGTTTCTCGATCAATCTTTTGACGCTGCTTGCCTTTGTGCTCGCCATCGGCCTTGTGGTCGATGACACGATTGTGGTGATTGAGAACATTTATCGCCGCCTCGAAACCGGCGAAACGCCGCTTGTAGCCGCTTTCCGGGGCACGCGGCAGGTGGGGTTTGCCGTCATAGCTACAACCATCGTGACGATTGCCGTTTTCGTGCCGCTTACCTTTATCGAAGGCGAAGTGGGACGCCTCTTCACAGAGTTTGCCATCACCATTTCGGCGGCAGTTGCCTTTTCAAGCTTCGTGGCGCTCAGCCTGTCGCCCATGCTCGCCTCGAAACTCGCGAATCAGACGGCGTCGCCCTCGCGCGTCTCGCTTGCCGTCGAGCGGTTCCTGGCGCGGGTGAATGCACTCTACACGCAAGCTCTCACCCGGACGCTTGCCCGTCCCCTTCCCGTCTTCATCATTTTCGGTGTCGTGTTCGCTGGCGCCTATCTGATCTTTGCGGCGACACCCTCCGAATATGCGCCGCGCGAAGATCGCGGCACCTTCTTCGTGATCGTGAATGCGCCGGAAGGGGCATCTTACGAATACACCGCCGCCTATATGACCGAAATCGAGGAACGGCTGATGCCGCTTGTCGAAGCAGGCGAGATCGACCGCCTTCTCGTGCGCGCACCACGCGCCTTCGGCAATACGGCAACCTTCAATGATGGTGTGGCAACCATCATCCTGCATGACTGGTCTGTGCGTCGCTCCGCATGGGAGATTATGGCAGATGTGCGTCAGCGCACTGCCGATCTGCCGGGCGTGACCATATCGCCCGTGATGCGCGCGGGCTTTGGCGGCGGCACTTCGAAGCCGGTGCAGTTCGTGATTGGCGGCGGTACCTATGAGCAGCTTCGTGAATGGCGCGACATATTGCTCACCACGATTGCGGAGGAGAATCCGCGCCTCATTTCTGTCGATCATGACCACAAGGAGACAAACCCGCAGCTCCGCGTGGAAATTGACCGCGACAGCGCGGGCGATCTGGGCGTGCGGGTTGA
>JBAYOU010000038.1:0-8766 GCA_041678065.1 Parvibaculum sp.
GAATGCGCGTGTCGGAACGGCACGGCTCAATCGCTGGCTGGAAGAAGCGGTTGCCCGCCATCAGCCGCCAGCGGCCAAGGGGCGCCCGGTAAACCTGAAATACATCTCCCAGGTGAAATCCCGCCCGCCAACCTTCGCGGTTTTCTCAAGCCGGGCCGACGAAGTGCCGACGTCCTATCGCCGCTATCTGGTCAACGGCCTACGCGAAACCTTCGACCTTCCCGGCATACCGATCCGCCTCCTGATGCGGAAAAGCAAGAATCCCTATGCGGGGAGGAAGAGAAGCTAGCGCCTCGCGCGAAGCCGGATCAGGCTTTCGCTTGCTTCTTCTGATACTCCACAATCTCTCCATGCCGCTCATTCGAGGGCAGGGCGAGTTCGATGAAGAGAGGTACGAGGTCGGCGGGCTTCGTTAGTGTTGTCGGGTCTTCACCCGGCATTGCTTTCTTGCGCATGGCGGTGCGGGTCGGGCCGGGGCTCACCGAGTTGACGCGGATCGCGGTCTTTTTGCATTCCGCTGCCCAGGTTTTCATCATCGCATCAAGTGCTGCCTTGGTAACGGAATAGCCGCCCCAATAGGCCTTGCACTTATGCGCCGCGCCCGATGTAACAAAGACCGCGCGGCCAGCATTGGAGCGCTTCAGCAGCGGCTCGAGCGAGCGGATGAGACGATAATTCGCCGTCACATTCACAGCGAGCGTCTTGTCCCAGTCCTTCGGTTCCATATGAGAAAGCGGCGTCAGCGTGCCGAGCAATCCGGCATTAGCAACAAGAATGTCGAGCTTGCCCCAGCGTTCGAAGATCGTTGCACCCAGCCGATCGATGGCCGCAAAGTCGGTCAGGTCCATCGGCACCAGCGTTGCCTTGCCACCAACCTTCCTGATCTCGTCATCAACTTCTTCAAGGCCGCCCACGGTCCGCGCGATGAGGATCACATGCGCCCCCTCCGCTGCCATGCCAAGCGCCACAGCACGCCCGATTCCGCGCGATGCGCCAGTGATAACCGCAAGGCGGTCCTGCAAACGTCCCGTCATTCTGTTCAGTTTCCGGTTTTGAAATGGTCAGGCGATTTCCGCGAGAAGCGAGAGTTGCCGTGTGCGGTGTTCGCCGTCCCTGTCCTTGAGTGGCGTCGGGTAGTCGCCAGTGAAGCAGTGATCCGTCAGTTGCGGGTTCTCTGCATCGCGGTGGGTGAAGCCCATCGCGCGGTAGAGTCCGTCCACGGAGATAAAAGCAAGGCTGTCCACGCCAATATAGGCGCGCATCCCTTCGAGATCGTAGTTGGAGGCGAGAAGCTGGTCGCGCTCCGGCGTGTCGATGCCGTAGAAATCCGGATGCGTGATGGGCGGGCTTGCCACGCGCAGATGCACTTCCTTGGCGCCTGCCTCATACATCATTTTCACGATCTTGATAGAGGTGGTGCCGCGTACCACGCTGTCATCCACGAGAATGATGCGCTTGCCATTCACGATGGCGCGATTGGCATTGTGCTTCAGCTTCACGCCAAGCTGGCGGATATGCTGTGTGGGTTCGATGAAGGTGCGACCAACATAATGGTTACGGATGATGCCAAGCTCGAACGGCACACCCGATTCCGCTGCATAGCCAATGGCAGCGGGTACACCGGAATCCGGTACCGGGATCACCACATCAGCTTCCACACCGGACTCGCGGGCGAGTTCCTGGCCAAGGCGCTTGCGTACATTGTAGATGCTCTTGCCACCGACAATGCTGTCCGGGCGCGCGAAGTAGATATATTCAAACACGCAAGGGCGAACCTGCTGGACAGGGAAGGGGCGGATCGACTCGATCTTGATCTCGCCATCCTCGCGCGTGCAGAGCACCACTTCACCGGGTTCCACCTCACGCACAAATTCTGCCCCGATAATGTCGAGCGCCACGGTCTCCGAGCAGAAGATCGGCGCACCGGCCAGCTTGCCAAGGATCAGCGGGCGAATACCAAGCGGATCGCGCGCGCCGATGAGTTTCTTGTTGGTGAGGGCGACAAGTGCATAGGCGCCCTGAATCTGCGACAGCGCTTCCACGAAGCGCTCAAGCACGAGAGGTTTCCGGCTGCGGGCCACGAGTTGGAGAATGGTCTCTGTGTCCGAGGTGGACTGGAAGATCGCTCCGTCACGCACGAGCTCATTTCGGAGCGTAATGGCATTGGTGAGGTTGCCATTATGCGCCACCGCAAAGCCACCACCCCAGAGGTCGGCAAAGAGCGGCTGCACGTTACGCAGGATCGTCTCGCCCGTGGTCGAGTAGCGCACATGGCCGACCGCCATTTCGCCTCTCAACCGGTCGATCATCTTGGCGGAGGAGAAATGATCTCCCACAAGCCCAAGCCGTCGCTCCGAATGGAAATGCTCGCCATCATAGGAAACGATGCCCGCTGCCTCCTGACCGCGATGCTGAAGCGCGTGCAGGCCGAGCGCCGTCAACGCCGCCGCATCCGGATGACCAAAAATGCCAAAGACGCCGCATTCTTCGCGAAGCCGGTCATCCGGTATCAGATCGCCATCGGCCATGAGAGAAGAGTTCAAACTTAGCGCAGTTCCCTCCCTGGCATTCGCCGCAAAAGGCGGCAGGGAGAGATCAAACTGCATCTGGTCAGGCATTCCTGAAACTCCGGAATAGTCGGGTATCTATTCCCCGGTCGTATTCTCGAACAAACGATCGAGCCCCCTCCGTTCGGACGGGTTATACCCCGGTCCATTGCCTCTGTCAGCGCCCGAATCGGGGGCAGTCTGTCGAGGCTGAGACTGCGCCGGGGGAGGCGCGGTCTGTTGGCGTGGCGGCTCGCTCTGCCGCGGCGGCTCCCGCAAGGGCGCGGTCGTGCGCGGTGCCGTCTCATTGCTCGCAGGCTGTGGTGCCAGCGAAAAGAGCAGCGCGGCAGTATCTTCTACCACAGGCCGCGTCTTTGCATAGCGGATCCAGCCTGGCTGGTCATCCGGATCGGGCACCAGCCACACAAAGAAGAGATAGGCGACGGTCACAATCAAAAGACCACGCGCCAGTCCAAAAATGAAACCAAGCGTCCTGTCGAGCAGGCTGGCCCGCTCATGAAGTTCCATCAGCGAGCCGGACCACCGCGCCGTCAGCGCTGCCGTCAGGGCATATCCCGCGACGAAAATACCTATGGCTGCAATGGCAGCGGCAAGCCAGGCGGGTGACACCGCCTCACTGACGATGGGTGTCAAATAGGGAAAAAGCCACAACGCCGCAAGAGCGCCCACGACCCAGGCGAGAATCGAGAGCACTTCATTCGTGAAACCGCGGAGCAGCGCCAGCACGCTTGAGACGAGCAGGACACCGATCACGATGAGATCGAACAGCGTCAAATCCCTCTCTCCCTAACTCTATTTATTCTATCACAAATCGCTCTTCGTCCTTTTAGCCTGCCGCCCTTCGCCAGCAGCCAGATGGGCGATCAGCCCCGCAAGGTCGGCCATTTCCGTGAAGGCAAGCGCCGCGGACCCCCTTGTCCGGGTGGTACCTTGCGGCAATATCGCCCGAGAAAAACCGAGCTTTTCCGCCTCTTTCAGACGCGCATCCATCTGGTTCACCGGTCGGATGGCACCCGAAAGGCTGATTTCGCCAAAAATTACGCAGTCGGGGGGGAGCGGGTTTCCCGTGATCGACGAAATAAGGGCCGCAGCAACGGCAAGGTCCGCCGCAGGCTCGTTGATTCTGAGACCGCCCGCCACATTGAGGTAAACATCCTGCCCGGCGAGGGAGAGGCCGCAACGCGCTTCGAGTACCGCCAGCACCATGGAAAGCCGCCCGCTATCCCAGCCTACAACCGCCCGGCGCGGTGTGCCGAGTGAGCTTTGCGCCGTCAGCGCCTGTATTTCGACGAGAACAGGCCGCGTGCCCTCAATGCCGGCAAAGACCGCCGAGCCGCTCGTGCCGCCATCGCGTTCGCCAAGAAAGAGGGCAGAGGGGTTCGGCACTTCCGCGAGTCCTTTTTCGCCCATTTCGAAGACGCCGATTTCATTGGCTGGGCCGAAGCGGTTTTTCACCGCCCGAAGAATACGGAACTGATGCCCGCGCTCGCCCTCGAAATAGATCACCGCATCAACCATATGTTCGACCACGCGGGGGCCGGCGATCTGGCCTTCCTTCGTCACATGGCCGACCAGAATGATGGCGGTATTGTTTTTCTTGGCGAATCGCACCAGTTCCTGTGCCGAGGCGCGCACCTGCGCCACGGTGCCGGGGGCGCTGTCCAGCGTGTCGGACCACATGGTCTGGATCGAGTCGATCACCACCGCATCGGGCGCCTTCCCGCTATCAAGCGTGCCGATAATGTCTTTGAGGTTCGTCTCTGCGCCAAGCTGCACCGGCGCATCGGCGAGACCGAGCCTGCGCGCGCGCATCCGCACCTGCGCGATGGCTTCTTCGCCGGAGATATAAACGGCAGAGTGCCCGCGCGCTGCGAGCGCCGCCATCACCTGAAGCAGAAGCGTTGATTTGCCGATGCCTGGGTCGCCGCCAATGAGCAGTGCCGAGCCCGGCACAAGCCCGCCGCCCGTTACCCGGTCAAACTCGCCAAGGCCCGTAACATGGCGCGGCGGCTCCGCGCTCTCGCCGCTCATCGCGACGAGCTGAATCTGGCGGCCTTTGCCCTTGAGTGCCTTGGCAGCGGGGCCGGCTCCTACGCCGCCACTCGCGCCCGCTTCCTCGACAATGGTATTCCATTCACCACAGCTCTCGCAGCGCCCTGCCCAGCGGGCGGTCGCCGCGCCACAGGACTGGCAGACAAATGAACGGGTAGGGCGGGCCATGTGTCCGGGCGTTTCTCTTTATCTCTGGCGCTGTGCAGGCGGTGCTAGGGCTTCAGCACTTCCATCTGAATCGGGCCTTCGGCGCGGCCATGGATGAACTGATCGACGAAGTCATTGCCGCTATTGTCCACTTCCTCGCGTGTGCCTGACCAGATGATCTTGCCCTTGTAGATCATCGCCACGCGATCCGCGATCTTGCGCACACTAGCCATGTCATGCGTGATCGACAGTGTCGTCGCGCCGAGATCCTTCACGCTGTTCACGATGAGATCATTGATGACATCTGCCATGATCGGGTCGAGGCCGGTGGTCGGCTCGTCAAAAAAGATGATCTCGGGTTCCGTTGCAATGGCGCGGGCAAGGCCCACGCGCTTCTGCATGCCGCCGGAAAGTTCGGCGGGATAAAGCTCGCCCACCTCCGCGCTCAGCCCCACCTTGGCAAGCGTTGCAATGGCGATATCCTTCGCCTGCTTGCGCTTCATCTTGCGGCCCTGAATAAGGCCAAAGGCAACATTCTCCCAGACGGGCAAGCTGTCAAACAGCGCGGCCCCCTGAAAGAGCATGCCGAACTTTCGCAGCACCGTTTCGCGTTCGCCTGTGTCCATCTTCAGGACGTTTTTGCCGTCCACGAAAATCTCGCCGCTATCGGGACGGATAATGCCAAGCACGCATTTGATCATCACCGACTTGCCGGTACCTGATCCGCCGATCACGACAAGCGACTCGCCTTTGGGAACGGTGAGGTTGATGCCATCCAGCACGACCTTCTTGCCGAAACGCTTGTGGACATTCCTGAGTTCGATTTTTGCCTCGCTCATGACACGCCCCTCAATTCGCAAACAGAAGCGACGTCATCACATAGTTCGCCGCGAGGATCAGGATGGATGCCGTCACTACGGCGTTTGTCGTTGCGCGACCAACGCCCTGCGCCCCGCCCTTCGAGTTGAAGCCGTGGAAGCAGCCCATGATCGCAATGATGAAACCGAACACGGCCGCTTTGATGAGGCCGGAAACGACATCATCATATTTCAGGAAATCGACCGTGTTCTTGATATAGACGCCGGAGTTGAAATCGAGCGTCTGCGTGCCCACGACGAAACCGCCCATGATGCCGATGATATCGGCAATGAAGACGAGGGCGGGCAGCGTGATCACCGCCGCGACCACACGCGGCACAACGAGATATTTGTAGGGGTTGGTGGAAAGTGTCGTCAGTGCATCGATCTGCTCGGTCACGCGCATTGTGCCAAGCTCCGCTGCAATCGCCGCTGAAACGCGCCCTGCCACCATCAGGCCACCGAGAACCGGACCAAGCTCGCGCGTAATGCCAAGCGCAACGATGGTTGCGACAATCGACTCCGAGTTGAAGCTGTTGCCGCCATAATAGATCTGCAGCGCCAGCGCACCGCCTGTGAAGAAGGCTGTCAGCGCCACCACCGGCAGCGAGAAATAGCCGATACGAAGCATCTGCTGCGCGATCAGTCGCCAGAAGAAGGGCGGGCGCAATATATGCGTGGCGGCGTTCCACACAAAGCGTGAAAGAGCGCCGATCTCGGCAAGGGTGGAGAGCACCACCCGCCCGATGATTGCGAATACGTTCACGCCTTCCCCCTGCTTGTCGCGCTGTCTGGTCCGTTCGAGCTTTTATATCGCCGCATATATCTCGTGCCCAAAGCCGTCAGTATCTCATAGCCGATCGTACCTGCCCGAAGCCCCACATCATCCACGCTGATATGTGGGCCGATCAGTTCCGCCATGTCGCCGCGTTTCACCGTACCTTCCGGCAGGTGGGTGATATCCACACTCGTCATATCCATCGAGATGCGGCCCGCCACAGGCGCCATCCCCCCACCAATGTAAACGCGTCCGCCTGATTCGCCCCCCATTCCCTCTGCGGACGGGTAAGAAAGCGAGCGGAGATAGCCATCCGCATAGCCCATCGCCAGAACAGCAATGCGGGAAGGAGCGCCTGATTTCCAGCTTGCGGCATACCCCACACCTTCATCCGGAGATACCTCGCGCACCGAAAGAACCCGCGCATGGGCACTCACCACCGGTTGAAAAGGGTTCGCCCCCCGCGTAAAGGCGGAGCCGCCATAAAGGCCGATGCCGGGCCTCACCAAGTCAAAATGGAAATCAGCGCCGAGAAAGATACCACCCGTATTAGCAAGGCTCGCCCGTGCGCTTGGAAAGCGGGAAGGGATCCTCTCCATCAGTGCGCGGAAGCGGGCAAGCTGCTGCCCGTTCTGCGGATGGCTCCCGTCGTCTGCACAGGCGAGATGGCTCATGATGAGCGAGACTTCCAGGCCCTGTGTGATCGCGGGATCGGCAGCAATATTTGTCGCATCCTCCGCGCTCATGCCGAGCCGGTTCATGCCCGTGTCGAAATGAAGAGCAGCCGGGAGGTGGGCACCAGCCTCACGCCATTCGGCAAGCTCACCCATCGAATTGAGAACAGGGTATAGCCGCGCCTCTGTATAAAGCGCAGCGGCACCGGGGAAGAGCCCGTCCAGAATATAGATATCCGCTTCTGGCAGAACGCCCCGAAGCGTCAGCCCCTCCTGTGGTGTGGCAACGAAAAAGATGCGACAGCCTTCGGCAGCCAGCCGCCGCGTCACAGGCTCAATGCCAAGCCCATAGGCATCAGCCTTCACAACGGCGGAAACCTCGGCGCCACCCGCCTCGCGGCGCAGCAGGGCATAATTCGCCGCCAGCGCATCAAGATCGACGGTAAGCACCGCGCTCGCAACGTCACTCTCCGGCGGCGCGTTTCCGTGTCTTTCGCTCATCGGGATTGCATCAGGCAGGGCTCGTCCCTCTTCAAAAGACCCGCTGGTCAGGCGCTGCCGATCATAGCGTATCGCAAGGGAAGCGGAAGTTGCTGCGGGCCTAAAGGGTTAATGAGGCAGATTTATGAGGCTTTATATGAGTGCGCCATAGCCTGATCAGGCTTCACGAGGTTTTTGATGTACTCACCTACCAGTCTGCATGCTTCATCACTGTTCAGCCCACCCTGACCACCAGACAGATGGGGGACGACTATGAGCGCCGTACCTTCATATGAAGTCGAAAGTACGCGTTTCTGGTAATTGTTCACACGGAATGTCTGCTCTTCAACTTGGGGAACGTGGCCGAAAAAGGCCAGAGAGAAATCCGTCGCATTGCCTAGGCCGCAAGCAATGATGGTGCTTGGTCGGAACTTCTCGACCCAGGATCGTATGACGGGGAAGCGGTTTTCTCTGCACCAATTCCTGTAATCACTTTTGGATTGGAATCCGGCAGCCAGTCCCGCGCCCTGATGCCACGTTCCTATATCTCGGCAGGGAATCGGATAGATATTGCCCTTAAAGAAGCCAGTACAACCTTCCTCGAACGGACGGTGTTTCTCAGCGAACTCCATGTATTGCTTTAGTTCGTAGCCATACACAACGGACAAAAGTTTGAACGCCTTTTTGTTGAAGGGCCAAATCTTTTGTAGGTCGATGGAGTATTTCGGAGCTGCTATCTTTTGGCGGTCAAGGGCGGGTGATTTTTGATCATAGATTGAATTGCCGGGTTCTATCCCGAACAACCAAAGAGACGGTGAGGTTGGACTGCCCGGGTCGCCTCCATCACACCCAAAAAACTCTTGGAGCATTGCGCTCTTGCTGTCGGACATCGGGGATTGCGCGGCCAAATTGTGTCCCGTGCTGATCACTCGAAATCCTCGACGTGATGTGTCTCAAGATCCGAGAAACGCGTCACATCAGCCTGGAACTGGAGCTTCACGGTGCCGGTGGGACCGTGGCGTTGCTTGCCGATGATACATTCGGCAAGGCCGTGCACGCGCTCCATATCCTGCTGCCATTGAAGATGTTCGGGCGTGCCTTCGGTGGGCTCACGCCGCGAGACATAATATTCTTCGCGGAATACGAACATCACCACGTCGGCGTCCTGCTCGATCGAGCCGGATTCGCGCAGGTCCGAGAGCTGCGGGCGC
>JBAYOU010000039.1:0-8498 GCA_041678065.1 Parvibaculum sp.
GGCCTATGGCGCTGCGGCGAAAGGCAACACGTTGATAAACTTCGCCGGCATCCGCCCCGACCTCATTCCCTATGTGGTAGATCGCGCCGCTTCCAAACAAGGTAAATACATGCCCGGAAGCCGTATCCCCATCGTCGACGAGGCCCACCTCCAAACCGACCGCCCCGAAATCATCGTCATTCTACCCTGGAACATACGGGAAGAAGTTGTGATCCAGCTCGCCTATGCCCGGGACTGGGGCGCACGGTTCGTGACAGCGGTGCCTGAGTTGGAGGTGTGCTGAATGAAGCAAACTCGCACGGTGACCATTGGTGTTCCGGTTTATAACGGCGCGGCTACCCTGAGGGCTTCACTCGAATGCCTCCGAGATCAGACTTATCGGAACATAGAAATTATTATCTCCGATAATGCCTCAACTGACTCGAGCGCCGAAATTGCCCAAAGCTTTGTCGACACTGACCCCCGTTTTCGGCTCATCAGACGGCAAGAAAATATTGGCCCGGTACCGAACTTCTTTTCCTTGCTGGAGGAAGCACGCACCGATCTGTTTATGTGGCGTGCAGATGATGATTGGTCGGATCTGGACTACATAGAAAAACTCGTCGCCTTGTTTGAGGAGAACCCGCAAACTCGCCTCGCCACAAGCGAATGTGTATTGGTCAATCAGAGTGGCGAAGCGACCGCGACTAAAAGCTTCTCAGCTCCTTACCAGAGGACCCGCGTTTTTCGGATCGGCCACATGCTGATGAAGTTGACGCCCAACAGCATATACGGCCTCTGGCACAGACCCACGCTTGTAGACAGTCTGTCGAGAACAACGAAAACTTTTCCCTTCATCTGGTCGTGGGACCACATGGCTATGACACCGGTTATTCTGATGGAGGCTGTGTCGGGGACAAATGAGACGCGACTCTACGCCGGTCGACCTGAAGCGGCGAGATATTCCGCGCGGGAAACAGCCCAGGCAATGTGGAAAATGCGCCGCATGTTCCGTCGGGCTTCTTTCGTCGAAGTTAGACGTTTGACTTGGAAATGGTGGGAAAAGCCTATCCTCACGATATTCGTTCTGCGCTATTCAAATCTGCGTGTCTATCGGTTCTGGAAGACAGTCAGAAGACAGGTTAGGAGCTGGTTAGGAACGGATAAGCGGGCAGAGCGCAAATGAACATTCTGCTGACGGGGGCCAGCGGCTTTGTCGGGAAGCAGGTTTTGGCAAGCCTCTTGGAACGCGGAGAGAAAGTCCATGCAGTATCGCGAACGCATCCGCGCGTCGAAGGTGCTTATGAATGGCATGAAGGTGACGTCTTCGATGAGGCCACCTTTTTGGACCTCACAAAAACTCTTCAACCAGACTGTGTCATTCATCTCGCTTGGTATGTCGACCACGGGAAATTCTGGAGTGCGCAAGAGAACAAAGCTTGGAAAAGGGCAACGTTGAAGCTTGCGAGAGCTGCTGCGGAAGCGGGCGCACGCCGTTTTGTGGCCACTGGCACTTGCTATGAATATGATTGGCCGGATGCTGAGCCATGCGACGAGCGAACAACGCCGGTTGCGGATCATACCCTTTATGATCGGATGAAGAACGAAACGCGTCTGGCCCTGGAAGCGCTGTGTACGGAAAATGCGGTGAGTTTCTCGTGGGCCCGCCTTTTCTTTCTGTTCGGCCCCTACGAGGCGCCGGAGAGGCTTGTTGCTTCGGTAGCGCGCGCGCTATCTAGCAATAAGCCTGCAGCTTGCAGCACCGGCCGCGTTGTTCGGGATTTCATGGATGTTCGGGATGCGGGCGCGGCAATTGCCGCTCTGGCGTTGTCGAACGTGGAGGGGCCGGTCAATATCGGCTCGGGACAACCTCTCACCGTGGCGGAATTGGTAACTCGATTGGCCGAGCTAAGTGGAAGACCGCACCTGCTCAAACTGGGGACGCTACCAGACCGTGAAGGGGAGCCCTCTTTTATTGTTGCCCGCACTAAACGGCTGGTTGAAGAAGTCGGGTACAAGACATCACATGATCTGGATGAGGGGCTGAAGAATGCGCTTTCGTTCTGGAGAGAAAGAACGTGAAGGCCGATGAGTAACGGATGCCCCATATGCGATAGCCGCGTATCGTCACCTCTTGACGATACGCTAGAAATGCCCGTCCTGATGAACCGCATTTATCCGTCCGCAGAAGCGGGGCGTGCTGCGCGGCGCGGGCCACTTGAATTCATGGCTTGCCCGAGCTGCGGCTTTACGTGGAATCGTGCGTTTGATCCAACCCTGATCGTCTACGATGAAGAATATGAAAACGATCAGACCTATTCACCTGCCTTTCGGGTGCATATGGCGGAGCGGGCACGGGATGTTGTTGCATCTGTGGAGCCCGGTGAGTCCGTGGCCTATCTGGAAATAGGTTGTGGACAAGGACGTTTTATCGCGCACGTTGCGGAAGCGGCGGGCGCGCGGCTTCTGTCTGCAGAGGGCTTTGATCCGGCTTGGCGCGGTGTGGATGGCAGCGGGCCTAACGGCACAAATATACATCGCGTATATTTTAATCCCGAAACTGCGAAGCGGCTTCGTAATGCACCCAATGTTGTTGCAACGCGTCATACGATCGAACATGTGCCAGATCCTTTGGCTTTTCTTATTGCGATCCGCGAGGCACTTGGGCAGCAATCAAAAGCGCGCATCTGGGTCGAGACACCTTGCGTCGAATGGATTTTGCGGAACCGGGCAATGCAGGATTTTTTCTACGAGCATTGTTCGCTCTTCACGGCTCGTTCGCTGGCTTATGCGCTTGCGCGGGCGGGATTTGCGTCGCCGCAGGTCCGTCACGTCTTTGGTGGTCAGTACCTTTGGGGGGAGGCACAAGCATGCGCTGGGCCCACGGAGTATGTGTTGGGCGAAAATGTCGTTCACGAACCACTAAATCAAATACGCTCGTCTTACATTCGTTACTGGCGGAAGGAAGTAAAGGAAGCCGCTACGCGGGGCCATGTGGCGCTGTGGGGAGGTGGAGCAAAGGGTGTAAGCTTCGCAATCTTGAGTGACCCTGACAACCGGCTGATTGATCATGTCGTAGATGTGAATCCTGAGAAGCAGGGGCATTTTCTGCCAGGCTCTGGTTTGCGTGTCGTCTCCCCTGAGGATTCAGCAAAACGGAAGCCGGAAACAATTTTCATAATGAACGCAAACTACCTGAAAGAAATCACTGCGACAGCGCGTCAGGTAGGATTGTACGCGCGGCTTGTGCCTATTGATGATGGAGATTGGAATGAAGATTAGTATCGACACAAAGGCACAGGTGCTGGACGTGGAAGGCCGACAGATTGGTCTTTATACAGATGAAGCGTTTAAGCTTCTTTCGGATTTGTGGGTGAGAGTTGGCTGGAATCAGAAATATTCCTACAGCTTCTCCTGGCTTGGTGTGCCGATTATTCAGTTACCTGAAGACATGATCCGATATCAGGAAGCTGTTGCCGCAGTGAAACCTGATGTCATCATCGAAACAGGTGTTGCCCATGGTGGGTCGGCAATCTTTTCTGCCAGCCTCTGCCGACTTTTGGGCAAAGGGCGTGTGATAGCCATTGATATCGAAATCAGACCCCACAACCGGAGGCGGATCGAAGAACATCCGCTATCGGATCTCATTACACTGATTGAAGGATCGTCCACCGCGCCGGAGATCGTTGAACAGGTGCGCAATGCGATAAGGCCGGACGAGACCGTTCTCATCGTACTCGATTCCGACCATTCCTATGACCACGTTATGGCGGAACTGAAAGCCTATGCACCGCTCGTGAGCAAGGGGTCATACATCATTTCAACTGATGGTTTGATGCAGGATCTGACGGATGTGCCACGTGGGGCGACGACGTGGAAGAATGACAACCCGGCAAAGGCATCAAGAGATTTTGCCGCTGTGAATCCAGAGTTCACACTCGGAGAGCCGGAGTGGCCGTTTAATGAATCCACTCTGTCTGGAAACATTACCCACTGGCCGGACGCATGGTTGAAAAGGGTCGGATAGCGCTCATCAGCCACAACCCTATCTGTTGAATGAATATGGCCTAACCTGTGCTTGAGGCAGGTTAGGCCATAATGTCGAGAAAGGTCCCGAGCGCTTCGCTAAGCTTATCTCAGTCTATATCTCTGTGACGCGCGGGAGCCGTGACACGATTTACGGCTTCAACACCACGCGGCCCATCACGGTGCCATTGCGCAGATCGTCCAGCGATTTCGAGCCTTCGCCCAGCCGGCGCGTGCTGACGGGGATGGGGTCGATCTTGCCGGCTTTCACCAGTTCCATCATCTCCTTCGTCTCTTCGAGCGAGCCGACATAAGAGCCGCCGATGGAGATGGCGCGCATGGGGAAGAGGGGAATCGGCATGGCGAAGCCGCCGCCGAAAAGCCCGACCACAATCACCTTGCCGCCCTTGCGCACAACGCTGGTCGCAAATTTGAGCGAGGCTTCCGAGCCGACGAAGTCGACAGCAGCGGGCACGCCGCCATTGGTGTCGGCGAGCACCTTGCGGATCGCGTCTTCGTCCTTCGGATTGTAAACTTCATGAGCGCCCGCGCCGCGCGCTGACTGCAGCTTGTTGTCGTCAACATCTGCGCCGAGCGGTGCGGAAGGAAAAAGGGCCTTTGCGAATTGCAGGCCCATCATGCCGACACCGCCAAGGCCGACAACCATGACGCGCTCTTCCGGGCTGATATCGCCGAGCTTCTTCATGGCGCTGTAGGCGGTGAGGCCCGAGCACATATAGGTCGCGGCCAGCCCTTCAGGCACGCCCGTATAGTCGAGCAGATAGCGTGGATGCGGCACAAGAACATGCGTCGCATAACCGCCCGGCACCTGAATGCCAAGCGCGCGCGGCTTGTTGCAGAGATGTTCGTCACCGCGGTTGCAGGTGGGGCACTCGCCACAGCCAATCCACGGGAAGGCAACGACGTGGTCTCCAATCGTCACGCCTTCAGCATCCGGCCCCGCAGCGATGATTTCGCCTTCGATTTCATGACCAAGCGTAAAGGGGAGCTGGCGTCCTGCGCGCACGTCAAGCTTGTTGCCGCCGCCCATATCGAAATGGCCATCATGAATATGCACATCCGAATGGCACACGCCGCAATGCGTGACCTTCAGCAGCACTTCCGTTCCCTTGGGCTCCGGCATCGCGCTTTCAACAAGTTGCAGCGGCTGGCCATATTCGACGATTGCTTCGGACTTCATGAGACGTCTCCAGGGGAACATTTATCATTGTGATTTGATCGCAATGTGCCACGAGCGGGCACATCGAACAACCATTGCGATGCGCTTTAGCCAAGGGCAGATGCAGCCCGGGCGAGGGCGCAGAACTCCTCGACTGAAAGCTCTTCTGCGCGCCGCGTGGGGGAGATGCCGACCGCTTCGATAAACCCCGTGGGATCTCCGAGGCCCAGCGATTTTAGGCTCGCCCGCAGCATCTTCCGGCGCTGGCCGAATGCGGCGGCCACCACGCGCTCAAGCATGCGTGGTGGTGCTTCGGCCAGCGGCTGCGCGCGCGGCACCAGCTCCACGACAGAGGAGGTGATGGAGGGCGGCGGCGTAAAGGCACGCCTGTCCACATTGAACAGGATGCGGGCTTGCGTGCGCCATTGCGCCAGCACGCCGAGGCGGCCATAGGCCTTGCTGCCGGGCGGGGCGGTGATGCGCTCTGCCACCTCACGCTGGAACATGAGGGTGAGGCTTTCATACCAGGGTGGCCACGGCTCGGTCTGCAACCAGCCGACGAGAAGCGGCGTTCCGATATTGTAAGGAAGGTTGGCAACGATCCGCGCCGGATTTTCCACAAGAGCGCGCATATCCGTCGTCAGCGCATCGCCCTCGATGATGGTGAGCCTGCCGGGACAAGCTGCCGCGATTTCTTCAAGGGCGGCGATGCACCGGGGATCACGCTCAATGGCAATCACGCGGCGCGCCCCATTTTCAAGGAGTGCGCGGGTAAGACCACCCGGTCCGGGACCAACCTCGACAACATCATGGCCCTCAAGCGGCCCCGCCGTGCGGGCAATGCGGCCTGTGAGGTTGAGATCGAGCAGGAAGTTCTGGCCGAGCGACTTCTGCGCAGAAAGCCCGTGTTTCGCGATGACCTCGCGGAGCGGTGGCAGGCCCGAGAGGCTCACTGGCGTGCCCTGCATGCGGCCATATCGCCGGCGGCCCTGATGGCGGCAATGAGACTGCCAGGATGCGCGATGCCCTTGCCCGCAATGTCGAGCGCTGTACCGTGGTCTGGTGATGTGCGCACGATGGGAAGCCCCAGCGTCGTGTTGACGCCGCGCTCGAAATCAATCGTCTTGAGCGGGATCAGCGCCTGATCGTGATACATGCAGAGAACCGCATCGTAATTCTTTCGCGCGCCTGCATGGAACAGCGTATCGGCTGGATGAGGCCCGGTGAAAGTGGCGCCGGTACCGGCTATGTTCAATGTCTTGATGGCAGGTTCGATGACGTCGATTTCCTCCCGACCTAGCCGTCCTTCTTCGCCAGCATGGGGGTTAAGTGCCGCAACCGCAATGCGCGGATGCGGGATCGAGAAATCGGTTTTCAAGGCAGCAGCGAGTATCTGTCCTTGCTCGACAATGGCATCGAGTGTCAGTTGCGTTGCGGCCTCCCGGAGCGGGAGATGCACCGTTACGGGCACAACGCGCAGGCCGGGGCAGGAGAGCATCATCACGGGCGTGGCGCCGCCGCACAAGTCAGCCAGATATTCCGTGTGCCCCGGTACTGAAAGACCCCCATCATAAAGCGCGCGCTTATGAATGGGATTTGTAACCATGCCACTCGTATTGCCAGAAATGCAAAGCTGTGCGGCCAAATCGATGGCATCCATCACCGCCTTTGCGTTGGCAGGAGAAAGCTCGCCGGGGCGGCCTTCTTGTGAAAGTGTGATCGGTAGAACAGGCAGCGCGTTAGCGAAGCAGGTGAGGGCGTCGGCAGGGGTCTTGATCTCCTCGACATCCAGCTTGAGGCCGAGTTGCTCGGCAGTCCGGCGGTAGAGCGCAGGATCGCCCGCGACGAGGAAAGGGGGCAGATTTTCTTCCTTCGCCACGCCCCATGCGCGCAGCGTGATTTCTGGGCCGATACCCGCAGGCTCGCCCATCGTCAGCACCAGAGGCGATGCGTCTCTAGTTGCCATGTCACCTTGTCCCGTTCCGCTTCGTTGCGGCGATAGAGCAATCAGCGATAGACAACGACCGCGTCGCGCCGCAGGTCGCGCAGGTGGCGGCGCCCCATCATCGAAAGCTGCTGCTCGAAGAGCGAACTGTCGATCTGTTCGCGTGTCGGCAATTCACCTTCGGCGGCGCGGTGAGCGCAGACAACAACCATCTCGACACCTCGTTCGGAGCGGATGGGATCCGTTACGCCTCCAACCTTCACATCGGCAATGGCTTGCCGCAGGCGAGGCTCAAGCTGGCCTGCTATCACCTGCTGGCGGGGGCTGACAGTGCCACTCACATATTTTCGAATGAGCTGTTCTGCTTGATCGCAAGAGGAAACTTGTGAACGAAACTCCGTAACTTCGCGTGCGCGGCGGCTCACCGCCTGCGGGTCTGCGTCTGGCAGCAGCGGCAGCAAAACCTGCATGAGCTGGTACTGGTCGCGCATCGGGTCCGCGCCCGTCGCCGTTTGCATGGCTTTGAGCTTCACAATGTAGAAGCCTGTCAGCGTGCGGATCGGATCGGACACCATGTCGGGTTGCATCTTCGTCACGACTTCGCGCACGCCTTCCGGAAGCTGGCTCGCGTGAACCCATCCGATGTCACCGCCATTGGCCGCTGAGGGTGACTGGCTGAACTGACGCGCAACAGCTTCAAAAGGTGCGCCCTGTCGGATCTGTTCCACCAGTCGCTGCGTACCAGCGGCAATTTCTTCAGCGTGAGCAGGGCTGTCGAACGAGACGAGGATTTCGGAGACGAGATAGCGTGGCTCGCCGGATTCCTCCTCCAGCCGACGCATGACTTCATCCACTTCCGTCTCACCCACGGTGACGAGCGGGGCGAATTGCTGCTGCACGACGCGGTTCCAAGCAATGTCGCTGCGAATCTGTTGCTGCAATGTCGCCTTGGTAACGCCGCCCTCTTTGAGCGTTTCTTCAATCTGATCCGGGGTCATGTTGGACCGCTGGGCGATGCGCTCCAGCGCGACGTCGACCTCTTCCTGCGGAATGTTGATGTTGAGGCGCTGCGCCTCCTGCATCTGAAGAAACTCATCCACCAGCGAACGCAGAACCTGTCCGCGAATGCGGGAGATGTTTTCCGGCGTATTCGGAATACCGGAGCTAAGCAGCACGAGTTTTACGCGCTGATCGAGGTCGTAGGAGGAGATGACACGGTCATTGACGATGGCTGCGATGCCCTGGCTGTCGGAAAGCGCCGAAGAAGAACCGCCCGCTTCCTGAGCGATCACGGCCTTGGCGGGAAAGACGCAGAAGAAAAGAAGGGCGGCGGCAGCAATTCCGGAAATCAGGCGAAAGAGCCAAAAA
>JBAYOU010000040.1:0-8453 GCA_041678065.1 Parvibaculum sp.
CGGGTGCATGATCTGTTCTTCACGGCCTGGATCATTCTGGAGCCGCAGGGGCAGGGAACGAAATACACCGCTATTGCCCAGCACCCGGATGAGGCTGCGGCGAAGCGCCATGAGGAAATGGGTTTTCAGGATGGCTGGGGCGCGGCGCTGGAACAGCTCGTCGCCCTCGCAAAGACGATGTAGCGCAAGCCGCTACAACACTGCCGCCATTTGCTCCCCGTGCGCTGATTGAGTAGAAGGATCGCCAATCCGTTAACGATCCTAAGGGAATACGTGCCTCATGGCTTCCTATCAGTATGTCTATGTGATGGACCGCCTGTCCAAGACCTATCCGGGCGGCAAGCAGGTTCTGAAGGACATTCGTCTTTCCTTCCTGCCGGGCGTGAAAATCGGTGTGGTCGGCCTGAACGGCGCCGGTAAATCCACGCTGCTGCGCATCATGGCGGGAGTGGATCAGGACTACACAGGCGAAGCATGGGCAGCCGAGGGGGTGAAGGTCGGCTATCTGCCGCAGGAGCCGGAACTCGATCCCTCGAAGGACGTCTTCGGCAATGTGATGGAAGGTGCCGCTGAGAAGAAGGCGCTGGTCGATCGCTATAACGAAGTCGCCATGAACTACTCGGACGAAACTGCCGAGGAAATGGCAAAGCTGCAGGACATCATCGACGCGCAGAACCTCTGGGATCTCGATGCGCAGGTCGAGATGGCGATGGATGCGTTGCGCTGCCCTGAAGGGGACGCCGACGTGACGAAGCTCTCCGGCGGTGAAAAGCGCCGTGTTGCGCTCTGCCGCTTGCTGCTCGCCTCACCCGATCTGCTGCTGCTCGACGAACCGACCAACCATCTGGATGCGGAGTCGATTGCTTGGCTGCAGAACTACCTCAAGGAATATGCGGGCACTGTGGTCATGGTCACTCACGACCGCTACTTCCTCGATAATGTGACGGGCTGGATTCTTGAGCTGGATCGCGGCTCGGGCATTCCCTATGAGGGAAATTATTCGACCTGGCTTGAGCAGAAAGAGAAGCGGCTGGAGCAAGAGGGCCGTCAGGAAGAAGCCAAGCAGCGCACACTTGCCCGCGAACTTGAGTGGATCAGGCAAAGCCCCAAGGCACGTCAGGCGAAGTCCAAGGCGCGTATCAATGCCTATGACGACCTTCTTGCCGAAGCGGGCAAGCAGCAGGAAGGCAAGGCGCAGATCGTCATTCCGCCGGGACCGCGCCTCGGAGGCAACGTCTATGAGGCGGACAGCATCTCCAAGGGCTTTGGCGATCGTCTGTTGATCGATGATCTTTCCTTCAAGTTGCCGCCGGGCGGCATTGTCGGTGTGATTGGTCCGAACGGTGCGGGCAAGACGACGCTCTTCCGCATGCTGACCGGCCAGGAGAAGCCCGATAGCGGCATGCTGAAAATCGGCGAGACCGTTGTGATGGGCTATGTTGATCAGAGTCGCGACACGCTTGATCCGAACAAGACCGTCTGGGAGGAAATCTCGGGCGGCACGGACATTGTGGAGCTTGGCAAGATCACCATGCCGAGCCGTGCTTATGTGGGATCGTTCAACTTCAAGGGCTCGGACCAGCAGAAAAAGGTTGGGCTGCTTTCAGGTGGTGAGCGCAACCGCGTCCATCTCGCCAAGATGCTGAAATCCGGCGCAAACCTGTTGCTGCTCGACGAACCGACCAACGATCTCGACGTTGAAACGCTGCGCGCGCTCGAAGATGCGCTCGTCAATTTCGCGGGCTGCGCCGTGGTCATCTCCCATGACCGCTGGTTTCTGGACCGTATTGCGACCCACATGCTTGCCTTTGAAGGCGATAGCCATGTGGAGTGGTTTGAAGGCAACTATCAGGATTACGAGGAAGACAAGAAGCGTCGCCTCGGGCCGGAAGCGGAAATCCCGCACCGGATCAAATACAAGCGGTTCAGCCGCTAGTCAGGAAAAAGGGAGAGAAGGGGAACTTCTCTCCCTTTTTTGTTGCCCTTCGGGTCGGCACAGCTTTCCTCATCAGCGTTTTTCTGTCGTTCACGCGACGTTAAGCGCAAGAAATTAGATTTTACCCCGAGGAAGCGGAGGAGGGTGTCCGGTGCGGGGGATTCCGGCAGCGGAACGAAAAGCACGACATGAGTGATGTGAAGAAATACAGCGAGGCGATGGCTGCCATCGTCCAGGAAGCGGTGAACAAGCTTCCGGGCGGGTTTGTCATCTTCGGCCCTGATCATGAGATTCTGCTGTCGAATGAGCAGAATGAGCGGGATTTTCCCTTCACCAATGCAGCGCTTCGCGAGGGGGCTGATTATCGCGAGGCATCGCGCCGCGGTGTCGAGGCGCTGGTGCCCGGTGTTGGATATGAAGAGAGCCTGAAGATTGCCGATGGCATCGTCTCGGCGCTGGAGCGCGGCGAGCCAGTCGAAGTGATGACGCCAAACGGCACGATCATGCAGGTCGTCGAGACGAAGCTTTCCGGCGGGGGCTCTGTTGCGGTCGGGGCCGATATCACGGCGTTACGTGAACGCGAGAGAGAACTCAAGAAGGCTCGTAAGGAAGCTGAAGCGGCGAATGACGCGAAGTCCGCGTTCCTTGCCAATATCAGCCATGAAATCCGCACACCCCTCAACGGTATTCTCGGTATGGCGCAACTCATGGCGACGTCCGAATTGACGGAAGAGCAGCGCGACCAGCTTGAGACAATTCTGGATTCCGGCAAGACGCTGATGGCGATCCTGAATGACGTTCTCGATCTCTCAAAGATCGAGGCAGGCAAGTTCGACATCTCGCCCATTGATAATGATCTCTCTCAGTTGCTGTGTCGGCTGGAGAAGCTTTGGGCGCCCCGCGCGAAGGAGAAGGGTCTGTGGCTTTCCCTCTCTATTGATCCCACAGCGGAAACATTCCTGCGCTTCGATCCCGTCCGCGTTCGCCAATGCGTGTCGAACCTTGTTTCCAACGCCATCAAGTTCACGGAAAAGGGCAGCGTCTCACTTTCTGTCACGGTGGAGCCGCTTGGAGGTGGCGTGTTCAATGTGAATATCCGCATACGCGATACAGGTATCGGCATGAGTGCGGATACTGTGAGAAAGCTGTTCGCGCCCTTCACGCAGGCGGATTCCTCTACGTCACGCCGCTTCGGTGGCACCGGGCTCGGGCTTTCGATCAGTCGCAAGCTTGCTCAACTCATGAATGGCGATATATCGGTGGAAAGCGAAGAGGGGCAGGGCTCTGTCTTCATTCTTTCTTTCCGCGCGGAGAGAGGGCAGCGCGCAGATTTGGCGGTCACTCATGAAGATGTGGATCAGGTAGGTGCCGTGCGCTGGGCGCAAGGTCTGCATATGCTTCTCGTTGATGATCACGCGCTTAACCGGAAGGTTGCGCGCCTTTTCCTTGAGCCGCTCGGTATTACCATCATCGAAGTGGAGAATGGGGAGGAAGCCATTCGCTGGCTTCAGACAAGGCCGTTCGACCTTGTTCTGCTCGACATGCATATGCCCGTCATGGACGGACGGGAAACGCTCCGCCACATCCGCGCGCATGAAGTTCAAGCCATCCGCGACGTTCATGTCATTGCGCTCACGGCGGATTCGCTCGGGCCGAATAATGCTCGGTATGACGAAATGGGTGCAGATGGTTATGTCGGGAAACCGATTGATCACCGCGATCTGGTTGCTGAGATCGGTCGGGTTCTCGAAGTCAGATATGGCCGCACGCCGTCACCCGTTGCAGCGTTTCCGGATCTGCGGCAGGTCGGAGCCTGATAATATTCTGCGGCGGTTGGCGGCCTATCGCGGCACGCCCGCCCCTATATCGATGAATTGTTCGGTCTCGCGGTTCTCGATGATGAATTCACCTCCGGGCTCATGGCAAAAACCATCGCCAAAGCCGCTCGCGATGCCCAATACGAGGCGTGTGCCGGTGGAGAGGTCCGTCATCGGAAACTGCGTGAGTTCGATCGGCTCGCGATAGCCGTCCGTATGCACGATCTCCTTGCGCACCCAGCGTCCGCAAGGAACGGGGCCAAACATGAGGCGCATTGAAAGACCCGATTTCTCGCGATGCTCGATCGGCACGAAGTCCGCATAGTTCTGGCCGCGAAGATCGAGGCCCAGCCTGTCGCGCAGTGTCGCGCCTGCAAGCCGGACCTGCAGCCGCGCCGAGGGATTGTTGCTCAACTCCACCAGATAGATATCAGTCAAAAACGGGGCAAGGCGCTCGGGGCGGAAGTCGGCCTTGTCAGGGACAAAACCGGTTCTCGGAAGTTTGAGCCAGGCCGCCTGGAAGGCGAGGCTTCTTTCGGAGCGGCCCACGCGCGTCTGCGTCGGAAAAACATTTCGCGGAAGGGTTCTGGCAGGCACGGCAAAGTCTCTTCTCATGCACACAACTATGATGAAAGAATTGTGTGTCCGATGCGTTAAGTTGTTCTGAACATCGACAGACGGCGGCGCGCATAAAAAAGGCGCGCCTTGCGAGCGCGCCGTTTTCTACTTGGATTGTTGCCGCGCTCAGTTCGCGGCGGTTACATCCTGCAACTCGCCTGCTTCGGCCTTGCCGATCTGCGAGCGGAGATGCGTGAGCAGCGCGTCGAAATTGCCGCCATTGTTGCGTATCACGCTGGTGAAGGCGGAGCGCTGTTCCTGCGCGAGCCAGACACCGACGACATTCACGTCGAAAATCTTGTACCCGCCATCCTTCTTGATCAGCCACCAGTCAACGGAAACAGGCTCGCGACCATTCGTAAAGCGGATCTCGCTTTGCACGATGGCCTGGTTCTCCCCCCGCTCCCGCGCGCCGAGAATGGTCAACTTCTCATCATTATAATCGGTGAGCCGCGTCACATAGACCTTCACGATGAAGGTTTCGACGAGTTGGCGATACTCCTCGCGCTGCGCGTCATTCGGTGTGCGCAGATACTGGCCGAGAGCGAAAGCGGCGATGCGGTCCATATCGGCGTTTTCGGCGAGAAGCGCACGGAAATCACTTTCCCGCTTCGCCTTGCTCGCGTCTTTGTCGCTGATGATCGCGATGGCCTTTTCCGACACAGTTCCTACAAAAGCTTTCGCTTCATCGGTCGATGCGCTGGCCGGTAGAGCCAGGAGCGAAATGCAGAGCATCATCGACGCTGCAAGCGCCCATCTGGAGAGGCCGTTCAGTCGGCTCGCCATTGCTATCGCCATATTGATTATCTCCCACCGATATCGAAATCCCCGTCAGGCAGAGCCGTTGCGGCTCGCCTGTCGCGGATCAGAAACGCATATCGGGACTGTTTGGTTCGTTTGTGTCGAAATTGAGATTCTCGATATCGGGCAGATCGTCGAAATCGCGCTGGCCATTGGCAATCTCGTTCTTGCGGATCTGGCGATAGAGATTGCGAACAGTGGCGTAGTGATCGACCGATGTACGCTCGATCTGGTCCAGCGTATCGAGGCTGCGGGCGCGCTGGTCGATACCGTTCACAACAAAGCGTGTGACTGGCACGGTCTTGGCGCGGTCCCAATAGATGTAAGTCAACGGGTCGAAGAACTGGTCAACGACGAAGCCCGTCATGTCGCGGGGCGGGGCGGGGCCGAGCACCGGCAAGAAAATATAGGGGCCTTCCGGCGTCCCGTGTACGGCGAGTGTCTGGCCGAAATCTTCGCTGTGCTTGGGCATGCCCCAGCCTGCGGCGGGGTCGAAGAGGCCGAGCACGCCGATTGTGGTGTTGATACCGAACCGGCTTGCCGTGGTGCCTGCGCGGTCCCATTCGCCCTGAAGCATGTCATTCGCGAGAATGACGGGGCTGCGGAGATTATCGAGAAAATTGCGGATGCCGTCCCGGCCTGGTTCCGGCACCACGCCGTCATACCAGGTCGCCACCGGCTTCAGCAGGATGGTGTCGAAGAAGCGGTTCAGTTCGAAGAAGTAGCGGTTCATCGGCTCCAACGGATCGTTCTCCGGGTCCGCTTCTGTTGCCGTATCCTGTGCATGGGCGAATTGCACGGGCGCCGTTATAAGCGCAGTCAGTGCCAGCAGCGCGACGCATCCGAACCGCCTCGCAGCCGTGCCGTTCCCGAACGAAAACTTCATAGGGCCCTACCCGAATCGTTGCCTCGGGGCTGTGTCGCTATCCTGAAACAGACAGCCCCCTCGCCGCGAGCATTTCGCGTGCGAATTAAAACCTGATGAACAGACGAAAAAAGACTGATTTTCCGCCGATTCCCGCTCCCGCGCGGTCCATCTAGCTAGCATAGGCAGTGTGCGTTAACCAGCGCGCCGAAAGCACAGCGCGGGCGGAATCGGATTCCTGTTGCGAAAATATGGCAGTAAAACGGGGATGGAAAAAAGATTTGGAAAGACATAAAGATATGTTTATATCGTTCTGGTGGTTTGACGGAGCGGAATCCGATGGAACAACTTCTGGCAGGTCTGAGAGCAGCGGGTGAGCCGACCCGGCTTCGTCTGCTCGCCCTTTTGGCGCGCGGGGAACTGACGGTGACCGAGCTGACCCAGATTCTGCGGCAGAGCCAGCCGCGTGTGAGCCGCCATTTGAAGCTGCTCTGCGAGGCGGGCCTGCTGGAGCGCTTCCGTGAGGGGAGCTGGGTCTTCTACCGTCTCGCCGGGGCGGGCCAGGTGGGTGAACTCGCCGCTGTGTTGAGCGGGCTCATTCCGCAGGGAGATCTCGTGATCGCGCGCGATCTTGAGCGGCTGGAAGCTGTGAGATCGGCGCGGGCTGAACGGGCGGCCGCCTATTTCCGCGCCAATGCGGAGCAATGGAGCCGTATCCGTTCGCTTCATGTGCCCGAAGCTAAGGTCGAGCAGGCCATGGTGGCGCTTGGCACGCCGCGGGGTGAACTCGATTTCGTCGTTGATCTCGGCACCGGCACCGGGCGGATGCTGGAACTTTTCGGAAGCCGCGCCAAAGGTGGCATCGGCATAGATCTCAGTTCGGAAATGCTGGCGCTTGCCCGCGCCCAACTCGACCGTCCGGAATTGCAGCATTGTTCCGTGCGGCAGGGCGATCTCTATGATCTGCCGCTGCAGGATGAGAGCGCCGATCTCGTGACGTTGCATATGGTGTTGCATTATCTCGATGATCCAGCGGCATCCATTGCCGAAGCCGCGCGTGTGCTGAAGCCGGGTGGACGGCTGCTGATTGCCGATTTTGCCCCCCATGAACTCGATTTTCTCCGCGACAGCCATGCCCATCGGCGCCTTGGCTTTGCCGAAAGCGAAGTCTCCGGCTGGCTCACGGAAGCGGGCCTAAAGGTCAACAAGATCACGACCCTGCCGCCCGAAGGCGGCGAGGACGCCAAGCTGACGGTGCTGATCTGGGTCGCAGACAAGGCGGGTCGCGCCGATATAAAGCCGGCGCGCGCCAATGAACTTGAAGGAGCACGATAAGCAATGACGAACGCGCGCAAGACGGCGAAAGAGAAGCGGACGAATGTTTCGTTCGAATTCTTCCCGCCCAAAACGCCTGAAATGGAAGAGACGCTGTGGCGTTCCATTGCGCGGCTCGAACCGTTGCAACCGGAGTTCGTCTCGGTGACGTATGGGGCGGGCGGCTCCACGCGTGAACGCACCCATGCGACCGTGAAGCGCCTTCAGGATGAAACGTCGCTCGAGCCCGTCGCGCATCTCACCTGCGTCGGTGCGCCCCGCAGCGAAGTGGATGATGTGATCCGCTCTTACTGGGACGCAGGCGTGCGGCGCATCGTGGCTTTGCGCGGTGATATGCCGGAACTCGGCGCGCCTTACCAGCCGCATGCCGAGGGCTATCAGTCAACGCCGGAACTCATCGAAGGCATTCGCAAGGTTGCTGACTTCGAGGTGATTGTCTCGGCCTATCCCGAAAAGCATCCCGAATCTGCTTCGCTCGAAGCCGATATCGAATTGCTGAAGCGCAAGGTCGACGCGGGCGCTACGCGCGCGGTTACACAATTCGTGTTTGATACGGAGCGACATGTGCGTTTTCTGGAAAAGGTGCAGAAGGCGGGCATCACCATTCCCATCGTACCCGGCATCATGCCGACCACGAATTTCAAGGGCACGAAGCGCATGGCGGAACGCTGTGGCGCCACTGTGCCGGCTTGGCTTGAGGAATATTATATCGGGCTGGATGACGATCTCGGCACACGCAAGCTGATCTCGGCCTATGTGGCTGCTGAGCAGGTGAACCGCCTGCGCGGCTATGGCTTTGAGCGCTTTCATTTCTACACGCTGAACCAGGCTGATCTCACCTTTGCAATCTGCCATGTGCTTGGCCTGCGTCCGCAAGCTGCGGCCGTCGCGCCGGAAGCGGTTCAGGCGTGGTAATTGATTTCCCTGTTGGAGGATTAGACATGCCCCACCCCAAGACGCGCGAAGAACGCATCGCCCATCTCCACGAGGAGGTGAAGGAACGTGTGCTCATCCTCGATGGTGCGATGGGCACCATGATTCAGCGCTTCAAGCTGAAGGAAGAAGATTTTCGAGGCGACCG
>JBAYOU010000041.1:0-8447 GCA_041678065.1 Parvibaculum sp.
CCCCACTCCATGGCAAGGCACTTCGTCAGCATGTTGATGCCAGCCTTTGCCGCACAAACATGCGCCTGATAGAGCGACGGATTGACCGCCTGCGGCGCGGTGATGGAGATGAGCGAGGCGCCCGGCCTGTTCAGATACTGGAAAGAGGCGCGCAACACGTTGAACGTTCCGATGAGGTCGATATCCACCACCGTCTTGAAGCCATTGGACGACATGCCAAGCGCGGGCGCCACGAAATTGCCCGCCGCACCCGATATCACGATATCGATATCGCCGAACTTGGCCTGCGCCTGCTGAAAAGCCTTGTCGACGGAATCGAAGTCGCGCACATCAGCCGCCATGCCGATCGCCTCGAAGCCTTCATCCGTAATCGTCTTTGCGGCAGCGGTGATTTTCTCGTGGCTCCGGCTGATCAGGGCGATCTTTGCTCCCGCCCGCGCAAAATGCTGCGCGATGCCGAGATTGATCCCGCTCGACGCCCCCGCCACGAAGGCCACCTTGCCCGCCAGCACATTGTCTTTGAAAGCATTCGTCATCTGTGTTTCCTCTCGAGAGATATGCATTTTCCAGCATCAAGCCTGCATTCGTGTGGCCCCGCAACCTCCCGGGCGGCAATTGTGGGAGGGGCGGCAAAACTCTAGACTGCATCCCGGCGACCTTCCGCAGCGGAACTCCCGCTGAGTTTGTAGTGGTATTCGAGACATCATGATGACCTATGTCAAAGCGGCCTTCATTCTCATCACGGCCATTTCCCTGCTGGTGGTGATAAGCTTCTGGGCCGCCGGGCGCGCACGTACCGCACTGGATGATGACGCCCGTGACAAGCTGCTTTCCCAAGGCAATGCCTACAGCTTTATCGAGCTTTCGCAGGGCAAGGTTCATTACCACCTCGAAGGGCCGGAAGATGGCCAGCTCATCGTGCTCGTGCATGGCTTCTCTACGCCATCCTTTGTCTGGGACGAACATTTCAAGCCGCTCGTGCAGGCGGGCTACCGCGTACTTGCCTTTGACAATTATGGCCGCGGTCTCTCGGCCCGCCCCGATGTGACCTACAATGCCGATCTTTTCGATACGCAGCTTGTCGAACTCCTGGACGCGCTCGGCGTCAACCGGCGGTTCGATCTTGTGGGCTATTCCATGGGCGGCGCGATAGCGACGCTCTTTTCCGCGCGCCACACAGAGCGCGTCCGCTCGCTCACCCTGATCGCACCGGCCGGGCTCGGTGTTACGCCAAATCCCAATATCGAGCTTCTCACCCGCCCGCTGATCGGCGACTGGATCGTCCGCCTCTTCGGCACACGGCTTTTCTATAACGGCGCGGCGGAGGAAGCGAAAAGCGCAACGAACCCTGGCGCCTTCCTCGCGGGCTTCAACCGCCAGCTTGAATATCGCGGCTATGGCGACGCCCTGCTGTCAACGCTCCGCCACTATCCCTTTACGGGTCTTGATGATGCCTATGCCGCTGTCGGCGCATCGTCCCTCCCCGTGCTTGTCATCTGGGGGGAGGCAGATGCCGTAGTGCCCTACAGCGCGGCAACAAGGCTGATGGAGCTTGTGCCGCAGGCGCAGCTTCGTTCCTACCCTTCGATCGGACACAACATCACCTTCTCGGACCCGTCATTGGTGAACGGTCTCATCACGGGCTTTCTGCAGACGCAGGATGCGCGGGTCACCTCTCCGGGTGTTGGCGGCAAGCCGCGCGGGCCGTTATCGCGGATGGAATCGCGCCGCTGCGCAAGCTGCACCGGCCTGCCCGAAGAAGGCGAGATCGCCGTCGCGCCGACAAACTGATTGGCGAGAAAGAGTCTTCGCATGAAACCGCTCGTTGAAGAGCTGGACTGGATCGCGCCGCATGAGCTTTTCGGCAGGTTTGCGGGTGAACCCTTTGTCTTGCTCCTCGACAGCGCAACCGCAGCGCCTGAAAAAGATGAGAAACTGCATGGGCGCTGGAGTTTCATCGCGCTCGACCCCTTCGATACGCTCACGCTTCGCGTGAAAGACAGCACAGCACCATTCGCCCTGCTGAAAGATAGGCTCACCGCACTTCCCGCCATTGAAAGAGGTGAAACACTTCCGCCTTTCATCGGCGGTGCTGCTGGCTTCTTCGGATATGGGCTTGGCCGCACATTGGAGCGCCTGCCACCCGAAGCCGCACCTTTCTCCATCGACGATCAACACCTGCCCGACATGGCACTCGGCTTTTATGATGTGGTGATCGCCTTCGACATGATCGCGCAGCGCGCCCACCTTCTCTCAACCGGCCTGCCCGAGCACGACGCCGAAAGGCGGCACGCCCGTGCGAAACAGCGCCTTGCCGAAATCAGGACGCGTCTAGCAAAGGTAGAACCTGCTTCGCCTGCCACACCTAAGAACACCCTCACGCTCCGCTCCAATTTCACGCGCGCAAATTATGAGAAGGCCGTCGCGCGCGTGATCGACTACATCCATGCGGGCGACATTTTTCAGGCAAACCTGTCGCAGCGTTTCGAGACCAAGCTTGCTGAAGGCGACAGCGCATGGGCGCTCTATCTGCGCCTGCGCGCGGCAAGCCCTGCGCCTTTTTCATCTTTCTTCAATTTCGGTGAAGGCATCACCGTCTCTTCCTCACCCGAACGCTTCCTCTCCTGCCGCGATGGCGAGGTCGAAACAAAACCCATCAAGGGCACAAAGCCGCGCGGCAGAAACGCCGATGAAGATGCAAAGCTCGCCGCCGCCCTTCTCGCCTCCGAAAAGGATCGCGCCGAGAATGTGATGATCGTTGATCTGTTGCGGAATGACATTTCGCGTGTCTGCGAAGACCACTCGGTCAGCGTGACGAAGCTCTGCGAACTTGAAAGCTTCGCCAATGTTCATCATCTCGTCTCCACCGTGCGGGGGAAGCTCCGTGCCGGAATGACCGCAAGCGATCTGCTCGCCGCCTGCTTTCCTGGCGGCTCCGTCACCGGCGCGCCAAAGCGCCGCGCCATGGAGATCATCGCGGAACTGGAGCCTACAACACGCGGCCCCTATTGCGGGGCGATAGGCTGGCTCGGCGCGAATGGTGACATGGACAGCGCCATCGCCATCCGAACCATGATCGTGAAGGACCGCCGCGTCACCTTTCAGGCAGGCGGCGGCATTGTTGCCGATTCCGACCCGGCTGCCGAATATGAGGAAACACTCGCCAAGGCGCGCAACATGTGCGAGGCGCTGGGCATAAGAGAACGCGCAGTGCTTGCGGGAGAAACCGCATGATCCTCGTCATCGACAATTTCGACAGCTTTGTTCACAACCTCGCCCGCTATATCGGTGAGTTGGGGTTTGAACGCCGCACCATCCGCACGGACGAGATCACAGTCAGAGAAGCGCTGGCGCTGGAGCCTTCCGCCATCCTGCTCTCCCCCGGTCCCTGCGGCCCCGATGAAGCGGGCATATCTATTGATCTCGTCAAGGCTGTCGTCACACATCATATTCCGCTCCTCGGTGTCTGTCTCGGCCATCAGGCGATTGCCGCTGCCTTTGGCAACCGCATTCTCCGCGCGCCGCGCCCCATGCATGGCAAAGCCTCTGCCATTCATCATCAGGGTGCCGATATTTTTGTCGACATCCCTTCTCCCTTCACAGCAGGGCGCTATCATTCCCTGATCGCCGAACTGCCGGAAAATGGCCCGCTCCGTGCGACCGCGCATACGGAAGATGGCGTGTTGATGGCGCTTGCACATGAAACATTGCCGCTCTTCGGCGTGCAGTTTCACCCGGAATCCGTTCTCACCACGCATGGCCACAAACTTCTCGGCAATTTCCTGTCGATTGCGAAGGCAGCCCCTGCCAAGAGAGCGAGGAGGAGCGCATGAAACTTTGGCTCAATGGCAAGATCGCCAATGCGTGGGACACGCGCATCGACCCGACCGACCGGGGTTTTCTTCTCGGCGACGGGCTCTTTGAAACCATGCTTGTACGTCAGAGCAATGTTGCGCTTTTTGAAGAGCATATGATCCGCCTGATGAAAGGCGCGGAGGTGACGGGCATCCACCTGCCTTACACACCGGATCAGATAGAAGCGGCCAGCGATGATCTTCTGGAAGTAAATGGCCTTGCCGATGCGCCGCGCGTTGCGCTCCGCCTCACCCTCACACGCGGCACCGGCCCGCGCGGCCTTGCCCTGCCGCCGGAACCGAGGCCGACCGTGCTTCTCACCTGCGCCGCAAGTGCGGCACCGCCCGAGCGCTTGTCACTTGCAACCGTCGCCCCGCGCCGAAACCCCTGGTCGCCTTCCGCCCGGCTCAAGGCGCTGCCCTATCTCGACAATGTGCTGGCGAAAGAAGAAGCGCACGAGAAAGGCGCGGATGATGCGCTGCTGCTCGACACGGGCGGCAACATTGCTTGTGCGAGCGCCGCCAATATTTTTATCTGGGAGGGGGACCGCCTCGTCACGCCCGCAGACAGGGGTGCGATCCTGCCCGGCATCACGCGCGCGGCGTTGCTGGAGCTCGCACCGGGCATAGGCATCAAAGTGGCGGAAGAGGATATCACGCCCGAGCGGCTCGCCCGTGCGGATGGCGCCTTCCTGACCAACAGCCTGATGGGGATCGTCCCCGTCTCACGTCTCGACGGAACCGAACTCCCCACCCATCCGCTGACAGCGCGTCTTTCCGCGGCCTACGAGCTTTTCCTCGATGCCGCCGCAGAAAACGGAAACTGATTATTCGCCAACCGTGAAGTCGCGCCGTGCTGCCGTGATGGTTACGGTAAAGCCTGCCACCACATCGAACAGTGCAAGCAGGACCAGCGCGAAGAAGGTCGAGGTGCCGAAAGCGGGCAGCACGATGAACTCCACCAGCGCAATCAACAGCACCAGCATGGAAAGCGCATGATTGACGATGGTGGTCGCGCCCGTCCTCGTGGAGTTGACGAGTTCGAGGAAGAGCAGGAGCAGCGCGAAGAAGAGGATCAGGTCGCCCACCGTGATGGACCACATGGCCCCCGAAATAAGCGTGACCGCCATGACCTGCGTATCCATCGACAGACCGGTCAGATAGACGATGATATTGTAGGCGATGATGACCAGCGCCATCAGCGGCAAAGTGCCAAACATGTTCGTCCCCTCTTTATTGCCCCGCAATCCGGCCTCTTATGTGTCAGTCTAGCACAATTTCTGAAATCTAAATCCAGCAGATCGGCGGATATCTGTCATGTTCTGATGACAGTTAACGAGAGGGACAAAGGACATGGCGGAGGCGGCACGGCATTTTTCGCGCTCCTATCTGCAGGCGCGGCAGAAGTTTCTCGCAGCCGCGCGGGAAGCAGGCGCAACACTTCGCCACCATGAGCACCCGCTGAATGGGCCGAATGGCGAGGCGCTTGCGACCGATATTGCCCGTTTCGGGCCGGAAGATGCGAGCCGCATACTCGGCATAGGCTCCGGCACCCACGGAGTAGAGGGTTATTGCGGATCGGGCGTGCAGACCGCACTCATGGTGCAGGGCTTTGCAACCCGTCTCCCCGCCGATACCGCGCTTGTTTTCATCCATGGCATCAACCCCTATGGCTTCGCCTGGGACCGGCGCGTGAATGAGGACAATGTGGACCTCAACCGCAATTTCATCGACCACTCAAAACCGCACCCGGAAAATCCGGGCTATGAGGAATTGGCCAATGCCATCAACCCGCCCGACCTTTCCCCCGAAACCATGATGCGCAGCCGCGAAATCATGCGCGCTTATGTGCAGACGCATGGCCACCGCGCGCTGCAACATGCGCTGAGCGCCGGCCAATACACCCATCCGAATGGCGTGCAGTTTGGCGGGCGGAAACCCGTCTGGTCGAATGTCACGCTTCGCCGGATTCTGCGTGAAGAAATGGGCCGCGCCGAACGCATCGCCTTTGTCGATATTCATTCGGGCCTGGGCGACCGCGGCAAGGGCGAGATGATCTGCGTCGAGGCCGAAGCAAGCCCGACCTGCCGGCGCATGCGCCGCTGGTGGGGCGCGAAAGTCCGCTCCACTGTGGATGGCGGCTCCGTCTCATCGGACGTGCCGGGTACGGTTCCCGTCTGCTTTGCGGAAGAACTGCGCGGCAAGGAAGTGACCGCAGGCGGGCTCGAATTCGGCACTGTGCCGATTGCCGAAGTCACCATCGCTCTCCAGTCCGACAACTGGCTCCACCAGAATGGCGGCCATGAAAACCCGCGCGCAAAGGAGATCGCGAAACTCATCCGCGATGCCTTCTATGTCGATGCGGATGACTGGAAGGAAATGATCTTCGCCCAGTCGCTTGAGACTTGCGAAGAGGCGCTGTCGGGCCTTCAGGCAGACTGAGACACCACAACAAAAAGCGCCGCTCCCTTCCAGGGAACGGCGCTCTTCAAAACCGCGAATGCGGAAAGGCTTACTCGCCCTTCGGCTTCAGGATCTGCTTGCCGCGATACATGCCGCTCTTGAGATCAACGTGATGGGGACGATGAAGCTCGCCCGAATCCGGATTCTCGACATAGGCCGGCTGCTTCAGCGCATCGGCCGAACGGCGCATGCCGCGCTTCGACGGGGTGGTTTTCCTTTTGGGGACGGCCATGGCTTGAGGCTCCGATTGCTCCGCGAGCGGGTCACCCAGGGCGACCGCCAGCCCTCGCGAAAAAGGCTTTGAAAACAGGATATTGACCGCAACCGGAGGAACCGGCACGACCTTTGGCGGGCCTTATACAGTGAAACCGGACAAAAAGTCTATAAGCACAGAGCTTCTTCCGCCTGGATTCACCCTCTAATTCAGGTGAATCACCGCACATTCATCGGCGGCAACCTGCGCCCGGGCACAAGCGGCCCGCGCCGCACCCTCGCCCGAAAACGGGCCCATGCGCACGCGATGGACTTCTTCGCCTGAATAGCGCGCCGTATCAATGGAAACCCGCTCTTCGCCCTGAAGGTCCGGCTCGCGGGCCAGAATGTCGAAATAGCGCCTGCTCGCCCGGTCGATGCTCGAATAGGAACCGACCTGCGCATAATAACGCCCGGAAGGCGCAGGCAGGGCGGCAACTTCCACCGCGCGCCCATCACGGCCCGGACGGTCAAGCGGGCGCGGGATGGCGGCGGGTGGCACAGCAATCGAGCCAGTGATGAGGCCTGCATGAGGGTCACTCCCCCATGTCGCATATTGAACGGCAGGGCGGCTCAGGGGCCTTGCATCTGCAGGCGCCGCGCGCACGGGAATTTCAATTGTCCGCTCGACAAGGCGGTTCATCCCGCCCCTGTCATAGAGCCGGGTCTGCTGCCCCGCATGTGCGGAACCGCCGGCTAGACCCCGCTCCTTCTGGATGACGAAAAGCCCGATCAGGACAATCCCGAGCACAAGCCAGAAACGATCCCGCTGAATCTTGTCAAACATGGCCCCAACCCCCTCTCGCACCGGCCCTTGCGGAGCCTCGCATCAGAAGACTGACGGCATATGGTTAAATTCACCTTTAAACTGGCTCACATTGGCACGAAAATTAACTCGCCGAGGCCTGATTGGTCGCTTTTCCCGCCCATATGCTATGGAAGCGAAAAAAGGGAAAGCGATGAAACACGCCTTTGATGACCGGCTTCGTGCGCAGATCACCGACCGGCTTCAGCATTTCGAGCGCCAGCCTCTGGCCGCTGAAGGGCTAAAGCGGGCCGCCGTCGCCATCACCCTGGTGCCGCATGAGGATGACGCCGCCTTCCTGCTGACACGGCGCACGCCGAGGCTTTCCTCCCATGCAGGCCAATGGGCGCTGCCGGGCGGACGGCTCGATCAGGGCGAGGAACCGGTAGAGGCGGCGTTGCGCGAATTGTCGGAGGAGGTGGCGCTTGAACTGCCCCGCAGCGAGGTGCTGGGCGTACTCGACGATTACCCGACGCGCTCTGGCTATCTTATCACGCCGGTGGTCGTCTGGGCTGCGGAGACAGCGCGGATGCGGCCGAACGAGGCGGAAGTCGCCTCGATCCACCATATCCCGCTTGCCGAGCTGGAGCGACCGGGATCGCCTGTCTTCATCAACATTCCGGAAAGCGAGCGGCCCGTGATCCGCCTCCTGATCGGCGACGATCACATCCACGCGCCGACCGCCGCCCTTCTCTTTCAGTTTGCGGAAGTGGGCTTACGCGCCCGCGCGACGCGGGTGGCGGAGCTGGAACAGCCCGTCTGGGCCTGGGGCTGAACGAAGGGCTGACACTCCTCAGGCGTGAAGCGGCTGACGAAAGGAAGGCGCCGCGCTTTTTTTGCGTTGCATAAAAGCAGGAAATCGCGCCCAGGCCTTCTCGTGGAAGTAGAAGACCACCGTGTTCACCGCAGGCTCGATCAGCGCCACGCCCGTTGCGATGGCTACATTGCCCGTGAGCGCAAACGTAACGCCGAACCCCACCATGAAGTGGAGCGTTCCATAGCTGATGGTCTTCCAGAGATCACGCATTGTCCTGTTCCTCACAAGCCGCTATTGCGACTTATTCTTATTTAAA